>CAZFHE010000407.1:0-1527 GCA_964518615.1 uncultured Dechloromonas sp.
CTGCCGGCCCGGCAGAATGGCGGCCTGCCGGTGGTTACCGTCAATGTGCCCGAGGTCGATGTGCAGTTTCTGCGCGTCAAGCCCGATCAATTGCCGCGCTTTCTCGACCGGGTCATCAGCGGCCCCCGCCTTCAGCGCCAAGCTGACGATGATGGGGAGACTGACTACGACTGGCGCGCCACCGACCTGAAAGGCGCGGTCAATAATTGGCAGTTGGACGCCCTGAATAAAATGACCGACAGCGTTTTCGTCGGCCGTTTCATGACCGAGCCGCAGGCCGACAAGCGCAATGTCACCTTCCTGCCGGTCGAGAGCATCAAGGAACTTTCCGAGCCCGGCATCTACATCGCGGTGATGAGCGAGCCCAATCGCTTTCGTCACGAATATCAGGTCAGCTATTTTTATGTCAGCGACCTGGGTCTTGGCGTCCGGCTGTTCGCCAAGGGGGCGGATGCCTATGTCAGCTCGCTCGTCAGCGGCAAGGCCGTGCCCGGCGTCGAGGTGACTTGGCTCGATGAGCACGGCAAGATCGTCGCCCGCCATGAAACCGATGGCGATGGCCGGGCGAATTTTGCCGAGCGCCCGGCGACGGCCAAGGTGGTCGTCGCCCGCCGGGGTCAGCAATTGTCGATGATCACCTTGAAGGAGCCGGCGCTCGATCTTTCCGAATACGAGGTCGCCGGCCTGCCCGGCCGGCCGGTGCGGCTCTTTCCCTACGCCGGGCGCGATCTCTACCGGCCCGGCGAGAGCTTCGAGCTTTCCGTGCTGGCCCGCGACGCCGACGGGCGGCCCATCCCGCCCCAGCCGGTTCAGGCTGTCCTGAAGCGTCCGGACGGCAAGAATCAGTTCACCGCGACCTGGCAGGCCGACGGCAAGGCGGCGGGCTATTACCGCCAGCGCATCGAATTGCCGCTCGACGCTCCGACCGGCTCATGGATTCTGGAATTGCGCGCCGATCCCGCCGACAAGCTCGCTAGCGCCGCCTTCCGTTTCGGCGTCGAGGAATTTTTGCCGGAACGCTTGAAGCTCGATCTGGCAAGTCCGCAGACCGTGGTTTCGCCTGATGACACGTTGCAAATCGACATTAAGGGCAGCTATCTCTATGGCGCGCCGGCAGCCGGCAATCAGTTGCTTGGCGTGGCCGTTTTCGAGCGCCTGAAAAACCCGCTGGCCAAACAACTGCCCGGCTTTGAATTCGGCGACGCCGACGAAGAGAGCCAGCGCCAGCGTGTCGAATTGCCGTCCAGCGAACTCAATGACAAGGGCGAACTGGCCCTGAATGTCGATCTTGCGCCGGCCAAAGGCAAGCGTTCGCCTTATACAGTGCGGACGACCTTGAGCCTGCTTGAAAGCGGTGGCCGTCCGGTGGTGCGCAACTTCGAGCGCGTCATCTGGCCGGCGCCGGCGCTGCTTGGCGTGCGGCCCCTCTTTACCGGCGATTACGCGCGCGAAGACAGCCTCGCCGAGTTCGAGGTCGTGCGCGCCGATGCCGACGGCAAACTCTCCGCCGCGAGCGACCTGCCGGTG
>CAZFHE010000408.1:0-6722 GCA_964518615.1 uncultured Dechloromonas sp.
TTTTCGAGGTATTGCTCAATTGCCGTGCCGAAGTTCTTTTCGTTGGCATCAGTCTTGCTGCCACATCCGGCAAGCAGGATTGTAATAACAGCAGCATATCCAGCCATCTTCTTCATGCTTTCCCTTTCTTGGTTATCGAGAGATCTGACCGTCATGATTCATGTTCGCGCTTAAAGAGCCGCAGCCAGTAGATCGCAAAATTCACAGTATATTATGAAGACGTTGGTATGTGAACACAGCACATTCCTCCAAGTATGCTTGGAGAAATCAATGATCAATGCGCTGTGGCCTTCGGGGCTGTGTTGCGTGAATTACGCAAAAAGGCGGGCTTGTCGCAGGAGGCTCTTGGCTTCGCGGCAGATTTGCAGCGCAACTACATCAGCTTGATGGAGCTCGGGCATAACCAACCCTCGGTTGCAACGGTATTCAAGTTGGCCAACGCGCTTAACGTGCGCCCTTCCGTGATGATGGAAATGCTGGAGCAGCGCTTATCTTCTTGATGCGAAAAAATGGGTCGTACTCGACTTGATTATCTTCACCGTAGCCAGATGAGAAACGTAGCGATTTCATTTCGGCGGTGTGAGGTGAGCTTGGCTTCCCCCTTTTTGTGATGGCCGTTGGCCCCTATCCTTGCCTGCTCACTTGTGCCATCATCTGTGGGAACAATTTTAGGGGCGTCCCATGGAAACCTTTACTGTCAGAGATTTGCGTGATCGCACGGGCGCCCTGATTCAAGGCGCGGAGGCGGGGCGCATGGCGCTCGTCACCAAGCATGGCCGCCCCGTGTTCGTGGCTTTGCCTTTTGATGAGAAATTGCTGGAACAGGGCGTCTTGGTGTCTCTGGCTGTCAAGCTGTTTGACGAGGATGTCTTGACGCAAGGCCAAGCGGCCAAGCTGGCGGGTTTGTCGTTGCCGGATTTTTTTGCGGCCTGCGCCGCCCGGCAGGTGCCTGTGGCTCGCTATGAGGCAGGCGAGTTGGAGCAGGAACTTGAGGTTTTTGATGACTTGCGTCGTCGCTAACAGCGGGCCTTTGATTGCATTGGCGGCGCTGGAATGTCTGCATCTGCCGGGCCTGTTGTGGGGGCGGCTGTTGGCTCCGAAAACGGTGCTGGATGAGTGCGCGGGGCTGCCGCACAAGGCAGGCGCGGGGCAGATTCACCGTGCGATGGAAGCAGGCTTGATCGAAGTCAGGGCAGATGCTTTGTTGCCCGATGACCTGCCGGTCAGCCATCTGGACGCTGGCGAAGCCCAAGCCATCTGCCTTGCGCGTGATTTGCGCGCAGTGTTGCTGATGGATGAACGGCGCGGGCGCAAGATGGCTTCGGCGTTGGGAATCCCGCATGTGGGAACGTGCGGGCTGTTGGTGAAAGCCAAACGCGAGGGATTGATCGAGGCTGTCAGTCCTTTGCTGGATCGCCTGATGATCGCCGGGTATTTTCTGGCACCCGCTCTGGTGGGCGATACCTTGCGGGTGGCGGGTGAGGCACATTGAGTGCTATGGCGAGAGTTATAGAACCGGCGATTAAGGGTTGCATGGTAGGGGCACGGCATGCCGTGCCCCTACAGGAAATGGCAATGAAATCATCTCAATCCGTAATTGCCGGGTGAATAGCTTCAAATCAGGCATCCCGTCATTCTCGATTCCTGGCTAGCGAATGCCGCTTGCGATACGAGCCCGGCGTCATGCCTTCGATTTCGCGAAATGCTTCGTAGAAATTGGATCGCGAGGTGGAGCCGACATTGAGTCCGACCGACAGGATGGAGGCCGAAGCTTCGGCGCTCAGCATGGCCCTGGCTGCTTCGATCAGCAGCTCCCGGAGGTAGCGGGATCCACATGTCGGCGCTGGTTCCAGGCCACGCGGCGAGTCGTGGCGCGATGCTTCGCCCGGATGGGCGGGGTTGTGCATGTGCGTCATTTTCATCTCCCCAGTGCTAGTCCTGGTAATCGATCCGTTCAGCGCCATCGAATCTGAAGGTCATGCCTCTCGCCCCAGGCTGTTCGCGGTAATGATCGATGCAAAAATGCGTCAAGGCGAGACTGATGGCGCAAAATATCGAGAATCCGGCAAGAAGAAAGGCGAGAGGAGGAAGAGGGATGGAAAAGATCTGGCTGAAGAGTTATCCCCAGGGCATTCCGCCGGAAATCAATATCGACCATCTGCCGTCGCTGGTCGCGCTGCTGGACGAGGCCTGCGCCGCCTATGCCGATCAGGTGGCCTTTATCAGCATGGGCAAGGAGATGAGCTACCGCGAGCTGGACGAGGAGAGCCGCGCCTTTGCCGGCTGGCTGCAATCGCGGGGCTTGCAAAAGGGCGAGCGGGTGGCGCTGATGATGCCCAATTTGCTGCAATATCCGGTGGCGCTGTTTGGCGCGCTGCGCGCCGGCTGCGTGGTGGTCAATTGCAATCCCTTGTACAAGCCGCGCGAACTGGAGCATCAGTTGAAGGATTCCGGCGCGGCGGCCATTGTCATTGTCGAGAATTTCGCCCACACGCTCTCGCAGGTGATTGCTCATACCGCGATCCGGCATGTGGTGGTGACGCCGGTGGGCGAACTGCTCGGGGCATGGAAGGGGGCGCTGGTCAATTTCGTCCTCCGCCATGTCAAGCGGGGGGTGCCGGCCTGGAAGCTGCCGGCGGCCATCGGCTTCAAGGCGGCGCTGGAGGCCGGCCGCCGCCACGGCTTTACGGCGGTGGCGCTGACCCGCGACGATCTTGCCCTGTTGCAATACACCGGCGGCACGACCGGGGTTTCCAAGGGGGCGATGCTGACGCATGGCAATATCGTTTCCAACGTCACGCAGGCGCACGCCTGGGTCAGGCCGGTGCTACAGCCGGGGAAGGAATGCATCGTCACCGCGCTGCCGCTGTACCACATCTTCGCGCTGACGGCCAATTGCCTGCTCTTCCTGATGATAGGCGCGCGCAATCTGCTGATTGTCGATCCGCGCGACATTGGGGGGTTCATCAAGGAATGGCGCAAGTATCCGGTAAGCGCGCTGAGCGGGGTCAATACGCTCTTCAATGCGCTGCTCAATCATCCGGATTTCGCCAAGCTCGATTTCTCGACCATGAATGTCTCGCTGGGCGGCGGCATGGCGATTCAGGAGCCGGTCGCCGAACGCTGGCGGCAGGTTGTCGGCATTCCGCTGTTGCAGGCTTACGGGCTGACCGAGACCTCGCCAGCGGTGACCATCAATCCGCTGGACATGAAAAAGTTCAATGGCGCCATCGGTCTGCCCATTCCCTCGACCGAGGTGTCGATTCGCGACGATCTTGGCAACGAGGCGCCGGCGACCCAGGTCGGCGAACTCTGCGTCCGGGGTCCGCAGGTCATGAAAGGCTACTGGCAGCGTCCGGACGAAACCGAGAACGCCTTCTACCCGGATGGCTTCCTGCGCACCGGCGACATCGGCTATGTCGATGCCCAGGGCTATGTTTTTCTGGTCGATCGCAAGAAGGACATGATCCTGGTTTCCGGCTTCAATGTTTATCCCAACGAGGTCGAGGAGGCGGTGGCCTTGCACCCCGGCGTGCGCGACGTGGCCGCCATCAGCGTGCCGGACGAGCATTCCGGCGAGGCGGTCAAGATATTCGTCGTGCGCCAGGATCCGGCGCTCACCGAAAAGGCGCTGATCGCCCACTGCCGCGGCCTGCTCACCGGCTACAAGGTGCCCAAGCATGTCGAATTCCGCGACGACCTGCCGCGCACCAATGTCGGCAAGATTTTGCGCCGCGCTTTGAAGGAAGGGGGCTGAAAGGGCCTCTCCGCTGCCAAACCGCCGCCCTGGCGGGCCGGGCTCCTGGCGCTCGGGTATAATCCGGCGCTTTGCCGAAAACCCTTGGCGCCAGGAGTTGTTGATGCCTTTTTCCGCTCGTCCGTCGCGCTTTGGCCGCCTGTTCGGCGTTGCCGTTTTTTGTGCGCTGATGGGGCTGGCGATTCCGGCGTCGGCCGAAGAAAGCACGGAAGCCAGCATTCGCCCGGATGCGCTGATTCCGCTGGAAATCGGCCATGCCCCGATCCATTCCGCCGCCATCGACCTGACGGTGACGCCGGATAACCTGTGGGACCGGATACGCAACGGTTTTGCGATGAACGACCTGAGCGACGATCTGGTGCTGCATTACCAGCAGTGGTATCAGAATCGTCCGGATGCCTTGCGCCGGATGGTCGAGCGCAGCCGCCCCTATCTTTTCCACATCGTCGAGGAATTGGAGGCGCGCGGCATGCCGAGCGAGCTGGCGCTTTTGCCGATGGTCGAGAGTTCCTTCAATCCGATGGCTTACTCGCCGGCCCATGCCGCGGGCCTGTGGCAATTCATTCCCGCCACCGGCAGGCGCTTCAATCTGGAGCAGAACTGGTGGCAGGACGAGCGGCGCGACGTCGTGGCCTCGACCCATGCCGCCCTCGATTACCTGCAAAACATCTACGACATGCACGGCGACTGGCACCTGGCGCTGGCCTCGTACAACTGGGGCGAGGGGGCCGTCAAGCGCGCCGTGGATAGAAACGAGGCGAGCGGTCTGCCGGCTGACTACGCCAGTCTCAGGATGCCCAACGAGACGCGCCACTACGTGCCAAAGTTGCAGGCGCTGAAAAATATTTTCGGCAACCCGGCGCTGGTTGCCATGCTTCACCTGCCGCAGATTGCCAACA
The DNA here is from genome assembly GCA_964518615.1 of uncultured Dechloromonas sp. Classification (GTDB taxonomy): domain Bacteria; phylum Pseudomonadota; class Gammaproteobacteria; order Burkholderiales; family Rhodocyclaceae; genus Azonexus. Next base: position 4,657 of record CAZFHE010000408.1, read on the forward strand.
GCCCCTATTTCACGACCCTGGAAATTCCGCAGCCGATCGACATCAAGACCGCGGCGCGCCTGGCCGGCATGTCGCTGGACGAGTTCCGCCAACTCAACCCCTCGCACAACCGGCCCATCATCAAGGCCGAGGCCGGGGTCGTGCTGCCAGCCGACCGGGTCGATACCTTTCATCACAATTTGCGAAATCATCAGGCGCCGCTCAGTCGCTGGGATATCTATACGGTCGCCAAACCCGAGCGGGTGGATCAGATCGCCAGCCGCATCGGCGCGTCCACTGCCGAACTGATCCAGGCCAATGGCCTGCCCGGCAATGTCCGCCTCGGCACCGGCTCGCGCCTCCTGGTGCCCGGCGATGGCAACCCGGACAGCTTGCGCCGCTTCGGCGTCGACGGCTCGCCCATCATCATCCATCCGGAACCGCGAGTGCGCGTTGCCAAGGGCGGCGGTTCAACAAAAGCCAAAGCCCCCGCCAAGGCGGCTAACAAGAAGGCCGCGCCGGCTTCCCGCGCCGCTGCCAAACCCGCAGCCAAAACCGCCGGCAAGCCAGCGGCGGCCAGGAAAGCGGCCCCGAAGAACGGGCGCTGAGGGCAGGGCTATTGGCCCGGCCAGTGGCAGGCGATGCGATGCGTCGGCGTGGCCGCCGTCATTTCCGGATAGATCTGCCGGCACAAATCCGTGGCCTTTGAACAACGCGGATGAAAATGGCAGCCGGCCGGCGGCCTGGCCGGCGAGGGCGTTTCTCCAGAGAGGCGGATGCGCTGCCCGCCTTCGCTCAGGCGGGGCGCTGGCACCGCCGACAAGAGCGCCCGGGTGTAGGGATGCAAGGGCGAGCCCAGCACCTCCTCGGCCCGGCCCTGTTCGACGATGCGGCCGAGATACATGACCGCTACCTCGTGCGCCAGATATTCGACCACCGCGAAATTGTGGGTGATGAAGAGGTAGGCGACGCCCAGCTCGGCTTGCAGGCTTTTCAGTAAATTGAGAATTTGCTCCTGCACCGAGACATCGAGCGCCGAGGTCGGCTCGTCGCAGATCAGGAGTTGAGGCTGCACCGCGAGCGCCCGGGCGATGGCAACGCGCTGGCGCTGGCCGCCGGAAAACTCATGAGGAAAACGCGCCGCCGCGTCCGCCGGCAGGCCGACCTGACGCAACAGCGCGGCCACCGCCGCATCCTGCGCCGCTGGCGCGCTGACGAGCCCGAGCGCGCCCATGCCCTCGGCGATGATTTCGCCGACGCGAAGGCGCGGATTCAAGGAGGCGAAGGGATCCTGAAACACCATTTGCATCTGCCGCCGGGCGGCGCGCAAACGCCTACCGGCGAGCCCGACCAGTTCGCCGCCGGCCAGCGCGACGCTGCCCTCAGTTGGCGGGATCAATTGCAGCAAGGCCTTGCCGACCGTCGTCTTGCCGCAGCCCGATTCGCCGACCAGGGCCAGGGTGCGGCCCGGCGCGATGGAGAGCGAAACCCCGTCCACCGCCCGTACATGACCCACCGTGCGCTGCAAAATGCCCTTGCGGATCGGGAAATGCACGGTCAATCCGGCGACTGTCAGCAGGGGGGCATCGCTCGCCGCCGCTTTTGCCACCACTTCTGCCACCGTTTCCGTCACGGTTTGCGCCGCTGTTTTTGTCACGGCCTGCGCCTTGTTTGCCGCCGCTCCCGGAGAATGGCAGCGCAGCTGATGGCCGTCGGCCACGGTGCGCCAGTCCGGCGGCTGCTCGCGGCAAATCGCCATCGCCTGCGGGCAGCGCGCCGCGAACCGGCAACCGGCGGGCATCGCCGCCAGCGAGGGCACCTGGCCGGGAATGGTGAGCAGTTTGTGGCCGCGCCGCGAGACTTCCGGCAAGGCGGCGAACAGCGCCTGGGTGTAAGGATGGCGAGGCGCGCCGAAAAATTGCTCGCGCCCGGCCACCTCGACCAGTTCGCCCGCGTACATCACGCCGATGCGGTGCGCCATGCGGGCGACCACGCCGAGATCGTGGGTAATCAGCAACATGCCCATGCCGCGCTCGGCCTGCAAACCGGCCAATAGATCGAGGATTTGCGCCTGCACGGTCACATCG
>CAZFHE010000409.1:0-2471 GCA_964518615.1 uncultured Dechloromonas sp.
AGACAGTTTGGTCCCTATCTGCCGTGGGCGCTGGAAATTTGAGGGGGCCTGCTCCTAGTACGAGAGGACCGGAGTGGACGTGCCTCTGGTGTACCGGTTATGACGCCAGTCGTATCGCCGGGTAGCTAAGCACGGAAGAGATAAACGCTGAAAGCATCTAAGCGTGAAACTCGCCTCAAGATGAGATTTCCCGGAGTCTAGAACTCCCTGAAGGGTCGTCGAAGACCACGACGTTGATAGGCCGGGTGTGGAAGCGCAGTAATGCGTTAAGCTAACCGGTACTAATTGCCCGTGCGGCTTGATCCTATAACCTTGTAAGACAGACAAACTCCAAGCAATCACAACCCCCCACCTTCTTCCATTTTGGCTACGGCATAACCTAAAGGTTAGCCTTCGCCGCAACCGGCTGCTTCGCAGCAGGTTGTGCGCAAAGCAACTACCCTGCGGGGATGACGTGGCAACAAGTTACGCTTGGCGGCCATAGCCTTCTGGACCCACCCCTTCCCTTCCCGAACAGGACCGTGAAACAGATGAGCGCCCATGATAGTGAGCACCTCGCTCGCGAAAGTAGGTCACCGCCAGGCAACCCTTCCCTACAAAACCCCCTCAGAGCCCCTGAGGGGGTTTTGGCGTCTACGGGACATACTCAGAACAAGCCGAGCAGGACTGAAAAGCGCTTGGACGTATAATCCAGCGCTTGAATATTTGGGCTTCACGGCTGAGAAAATCATGAGATTCGCGCTTTACCTGATCGGTTTCATCCTCGTTGCGCTGATTGCTTCCTTTTTGATTCCGACGCCGGGAAGCGGCGGCGATCCGGAGCGCAATCTGCCCTGGCAGATCGAGGTCGATGGCGAGGGCGGCAGTGCGGTATTCGGCTTGCGGCTGGGGCAGAGCACCCTGGGCGATATCCGGGCGGCCTTCGGCGATGATTTGGAGGTGGCGATCATCGCCCGGCCCGACGAGATTGGCGCGGTGGAAGCCTATTACAGCCAGATTGCGCTCGGTTTCGTGCTGGCCCGGATGGTGGTGAGCCTGGATGTCGCGCCGGAGACGGTTGCCGCGATGCGCGAGCGTTCGCTGAAGGCTCAGCATATGGAAAGCACGACGCGCAAGATTACCCTGCGTCCGGACGATCTGGCCCAACTGGAAGAGGCGCGGGTCAAGGCGCTGGCGGTGATCCCCATGGTCAATCTCGATGAGGCCACGGTCATTCAGCGTTTCGGTCAGCCGGCGGAGCGGGTGCAAGTGACGGAGACGCGGGTGCATCTGCTATATCCGCGCCAGGGTCTCGATGTGGTCGTCGATAGCGAGGGCAAGGAATTGCTGCAATATGTCGCGCCGCGCGATTTCGATCTCTTGCGCGAACCTCTGCGCGCCGCTGGCGGCGACTGAGTCCGCGATCCGGGCGGCCGGCTCGGCGGGGCGGCGGTGAATCTGCTAAAATCACCCATTTTTCAACCGTCTAGCTTTTGCGGAGCAATCACATGGCAATCGAACGCACCCTTTCCATCATCAAACCCGACGCCGTTGCCAAGAACGTCATCGGCAAGATTTATTCCCGTTTCGAAACCAATGGCCTGAAGGTCATTGCCGCCAAGATGGTCTGGCTTTCCGAGCAGGAGGCGGGCCAGTTCTATGCCGTGCATAAGGAGCGCCCCTTCTTCAAGGATCTGGTGTCCTTCATGACCTCCGGTCCGGTGATGATTCAGGCGCTGGAAGGCGAGAATGCCATTGCCAAGAATCGCGAGCTGATGGGCGCGACCGATCCGAAGAAGGCCGAGCCGGGCACCATCCGCGCCGATTTCGCCGAGTCGATCGACGCCAATGCCGTGCATGGCTCCGATGCCGCTGAAACCGCCGCCGTGGAAATTGCCTTCTTCTTCCCCGGCATGAACGTCTACGCCGGCCGCTGATCGGCTGCGGGCATTGGAAATCGGGTTGCCCTGGCGGCTCGATTTCCCGCTCCCGATTCGATCTTCCGACGCGATGCAGAATCTTCTCGATCTCGATGGCGATGGCCTGACCGCCTGGTTTGCCGCGCAGGGCGAAAAGCCTTTCCGCGCCCGCCAGGTGCTGCGCTGGATGCATCGCGCTGGCGTTGCCGATTTCGACGCCATGACCGACATCGCCAAGAGCCTGCGCGACAAGCTCAAGGCGCGCGCAATCGTTGAGCCGCCGGCGCTTGTGTCCGACCGGCTCTCGGATGACGGCACGCGCAAATTCCTGATCGACGTTGGCAACGGCAATGCCGTCGAGACCGTGTTCATTCCCGAGGATGATCGCGGCACGCTATGCGTTTCCACCCAGGCGGGCTGCGCGCTGGATTGCGCCTTTTGTTCGACCGGCAAGCAGGGCTTCAACCGCAATCTGAGCACGGCCGAGATCATCGGCCAGCTGTGGCGGGCCAATCAGGCGCTGGGCGCCGTGCATGGCGACGAGCGGGTGATTTCCAATGTCGTGTTGATGGG
>CAZFHE010000410.1:0-8406 GCA_964518615.1 uncultured Dechloromonas sp.
GGCGGCGGCCGCATCCTGGCCGCCGGCACGCCCGAGCAGCTGGCACAATGCAAGGCCAGCCATACGGGGCGCTTTTTGAAACCCTTGCTCGGTCGATAAGATCGGCTCCCCGCCATCCAACGGAAATCGCCATGCCATTGATCCCGCCCATCGCCGCCCCAACCCGCCGGATGCTTTGCCTCCTCCGGAAGAAACCGGCATGAGAGACGCCGAATTCAAGGGCAAGAAGGGGCTTCGCCGGCTGTGGAATGCCTTCGGCTACTCGCGCGACGGCATCAAGGCCGCCTGGAAGCACGAGGCCGCCTTTCGCGAGGAAGCGATGCTCGCCGCCTTCGCCCTGCCGCTGGGGCTTTATCTCGGGAAAAACGGCGTTGAACGGGCCTTGCTGATCGGCAGCATCCTGCTGATCCTGATGATCGAAATTCTCAACTCGGCGCTCGAAGCCATCGTGGATAAGGCTTCTCCGGAAAAACACGAACTGGCCAAGCGGGCCAAGGACATGGGCAGCGCCGCGGTGCTGTTCAGTCTCGTCAACGCCGCCGCCGTCTGGGCATGCGTATTGTGGCCATGAGCTACGCCGGCTTGGCGGCGTCCTCATCCACCGGCCCATCAATCAGCGGCAACTGGCCGCTGATGAGCACCCGGTTGCGGCCCTGGCGCTTGGCTTCGTAGAGCGCCTCGTCGGCCCGGTTGAGGGCGGCTTCCAGCGTGCTTTCGCTGGCGTCGGCCAAACCCATGCTGAAGGTGACGCGAACGCTGCGGCCATCGGCAAGGAGGATGTCGTTGGCGGCGCAGGCGGCGCGGCAGCGCTCGGCGAGCACGACGGCATCGGCGAGGGTGATTTCCGGGAAAAGGAAGGCGAATTCCTCGCCGCCATAGCGGCAGACCAGATCGGACTGGCGCAAGGTTTCCTGTAGCAGCATGGCGAAGGCGCGCAGCACGGCGTCGCCGGCGTTGTGGCCATAGGTGTCGTTGAGGCGCTTGAAGCGGTCGAGGTCGGCCATGCCGACGACCACCGGCCGCCGGTAGCGCTGCGCCCGATGCAATTCGGCCTCGGCGGCGACCATGAAATGACGGTGATTAAAGAGCCCGGTCAGGCCGTCGCGATTGGCCAGCGCTTCGAGCGCCTCGCGCGTCTTTTCGTTTTCCGCCAAGAGGTTGTGCAGCTTGCCGATGGCTTCCCCCACCGCGTGGATTTCGCTCAGGGCCGCGGGCTCGAAGTGCGGCGCGTGCCAATCGACGCCGAGCCGGTACAGGGCCCGGCCAATGTGTTGCAAGGGCTGGATCAGATGCACCCGCAGCAGGACCAGGAACAACAGCAGAAAGAGGCCGACCACGATCATCGCCACATTGAGCTTGACGCGCGCCAACTCGATTGCCGCGCCAACGTCGCGTAGCTCATTGCGGGTGAGGTTGACGCCCTGGATGGAGACATCCTCGGCAAGGAGACCCAAGCGCGCCGACAGCCGCTGCCATTCGGCGAAATTGGCGGAGAGGGCTTGTTCATTGATGACCGAATCGTGGACGACGCCGGTCAGGAAGCGCTCGGCCTCGCGCATCTGGTCGGCCGCCTCGCGGTGTTCGAGCACGCTCGGATGGCTGGCTACCAGGGTGATGATGAACATCGACTGCTGCCTCGCCTGCAGCGTGCTCGCCGAGAAAACGCGCTCGCCCTCCTGGCGCACCTGTTCCAGATCGCGGGCCAGACGCTGGTAGCGGACGATTTCCGGCACCGTTTTTTCTTGCAGGCGTTGCGCGGTGTCGAGGACGCGCTCCTGATCCATCCAGATCAGCCCGACCATGATCCCAAAACAAAAAACGAAAACCGTGGCCAGGAGCGTGAACGCCCAGCCAGCGCGAATGCCCTTGAAGCGAAAATAAGGGCTCGGCATGAGACTCAATCCAGGTTGAAGGGAAAATGACGGCGCACCAGGCGCGTATAGCTGCCATCGTCGCGCATGTCGGCCAGCGCCTGATCGACCGCCCGGCGCAGTTCATCGCGCGCTTTGGGCAGGGCGATATGGACGCTGCCGCCGAGTCCGTCGGCGGTGATCGGCGATCCGTAATAGCGGTACGCGTCGCCGAAATCGCCAACCAGCATGCTGTAGGCCCCCAGCGCCGGCAGCAAGGCGAAATCCGCCTGGCCATCCTGCAATAGCGCGAAAACATCGCCTATCGTCCCGGCGCTCAACACCGTCAAGCGGCGATCGCCTTCCTGACGCTGCAAGTAGGCCAGTTGCTGCGAGCCGGCGACCGCGACCATGCGCCTGCCGCGCAGGGTCGAAAGCTCGCTGTCCGGCGGCTGGCCGGCGCGGCCAACCAGCCGCGACGAGGAATGCCAGACAGCGCGGCTGAAGGCGACCTGACGCTCGCGTTCCGGGGTGCGCAAAAAACTGCCGAAACCGAGATCGAATTCCCCGGCCGCGATACCGGGCAGGATGGTTTCAAAACGCACCCGGCTGATCTCACAACGCACCATGAGGCGGCGGCATATTTCGCGGGCCAGATCCTCGCGAAAAAGGCTCAAGCTGCCGCGATCGCCGCCCGCCCCCGGTATCTGGGCGCCGACCGCGACGCGCAGATCCCCGGCCGCCGCCGGAGTCAGCGCGCCGAAGCAAAGCCAGAACGCCACGAGCCAAGGCCAACGCATATCGCCTCTCATGAAGCCATTGTTCGGGCGATTGTACCGTCTGCCGGGCAACAGTTCAGTGAAGTTCGATCAGGCGATCCTGTAGCGGGAAATAGATAGCCAAACGCAGCGGCGGGCCGTCGCCAGCGAACAGGGCGGCATAGCGTTCGAGCTGGGGGCGATAGCCCTCGGCGCGCGCCGCCAACTCATCCTCGGGCAGATGCACGGTCTTGTAATCGACAATCCAGCGGCAAGCATCAAAGATAAAGCAGCGGTCGATGACGTGATGGGCCACCTTGCCATCGCCATCCAGACTGCTCCAGCCCTCTTCGGCCCCGGCCCCGGCATGATCGGCAAGCAGCCAGCGGCCGGTTTCCGAGGCCAGGCTGCGGCAGACCGCGGCGACGGCCTCTATCGCCGCCGCTTGCGCGGCTTCCGGCCTCAGCCCCTGGTTTTGCAACCAGCCTTGCCAGGCTGGCCTCAGCGAGGCCACCCGGCTGGCCGTCCAGGCCGTGAGCCCGTCGCGGGCGATGCGTTCCAGCGCCCGGTGCACCAGGGCGCCGAGCGCCGCCTCCGGCGCGCTCGAGGCCGACGCCGCATCCCATTCGCGCGCCTCTCCACGGCTCGCCTCCGCCACCGGCGGCGCGCGCCATTCGTCGGGAATGCCGGGTGCGGCGAGGCGCAACAGCGGGGGCGTGAAAGCCGCCGGATCGAGCGGCAGGGCGGCGCTCGCGCTGGGAAGCCGTTCAGCCAGCGCGGCGGCGAATACCGGCTGGGCGAGGCCCGGCCACAGCAATTTGAGCAGACTGCCCGCCGGCGGCGGCTTCAAGCCATCTTCCTTCTTCTCATCGGCCACGGCGACGCCGACCAGATGCAGGCGGCGAATGGCGCGGGTGGCGGCGACATAGAGCAGACGCTCATCCTCGTGGCCGGCCCGCTCGCTTTCCAGGCGGCGCAGGTAATCGTAGGCGCTGGGCTCGCCCCCGTCCGCGCCGCGCGCCTTCAGCGGGGCCACCAGCAGATGCTCGCCGCCCGCCGGGCTGACGACCTCGTCCCACAGCAAGAGGCTGCTCTCATTGGCCCCGGTTTCGCGGTGTAGACCCGGAAGAATCACGGTGTCGAATTCCAGACCCTTGGATTTATGCACCGTCATCATTTGCACCGCGCCGCCCTCTGGGTCGGCCGGGGCGAACAATTCGCCGACGCGAGCGGCCAGGGTGTCGGCATCGAGCCGGCCGGCCGCCGCCAAGCGGTCAAGCAGCGCGAAAAAGGCGTCGACATCGGCCAGCGCCGCCGGCGATTCCAGGCAGCGCGGGCCGCCGAGCAGCAGCCAGGCGGCTTCCAGCGCGCGGCGCGGGTGTTGGCGGTCGCGCCCGGCAAAGACCCGCTGCAAGACTTCGCGCACATGCTTTAGGCGCATCTGGCCGTCGGCTGACAGCCGGGCGAGGCGGGACTCGTCCTGCATCAATTGCCAGACGGTTGCGTGGCGATTGTCGCCAGCCAGCGCGTGCAGATCCGAAAGGCCGAGGCCGCACCACGGGGCGCGCAAGAGCGCGAGCCAATGCACGCGGTCGGCAAGGTGACTGAGGGCGTGGAACAGGGTCAGCAAATCCTGCACATGCTGGCGCTCGGCGAGCCCCTCGATATCCACCGCCTGAAAGCGCAATTCCGGCGCGCTGCGGCGTATTTCGGCGACCAGGGCGGCAAGATGGCTGCGGGCGCGGACCAGCACCGCGATATTTTCCGCCGGGCTCTCGCGCCGGGCTTCAAGAATGAGATCCAGCACCCGGCGCGCTTCCATCTCAGCCGCATCCTCGCCCTCCCCGGCGATCAGGGCATGGAGATGCACCGCGCTATCCTCCCGCGCGGGCCGCGTGGCAGCCGAGGGCGCGTAGCGCACGGCCCCGGTTTCCGGCGCGTCGGCGGCCGGAAAAATGCTTGGGAAAGCGGCATTGACCCAATCGACGATGGCGGGCCAGGAGCGGTTATTTCGATAAAGGCGCAGATGTTCGAGGCGGATGTCGCCTACGCCGCGCTCGCGCACCCGCAGGAAGAGCCCGACATCGGCCTTGCGAAAGCGGTAAATGGACTGCATCGGATCGCCGACGACAAACAGCGTGCGAGCGTCCTCCGGCGTCCATCCGCGCGTCAGCCGGGCGATCAGGGCAACCTGGGTCGGGCTGGTGTCCTGGAATTCGTCGATCAGCAAATGGCGGATGCGGTAATCCAGCGCCTCAGCGAGATCAGTCGGCGACTCGTCATCGCCAAGCGCTAGACCCGCGCGAGCGGCGATTTCGATGAAATCGACTTCGCCGGCTTCCTGAAAAACCAGCCACAACTGACCCGCTGCCAGGCGCAGCAGGCGGGCGAAATTCTCGACCGTGGCCCATTCCTCGGCGGAAAAGCGCGCCATCGGCAACTGGCCGAGCGCGCCGAGGCGCTCCTCGATGCCGGGCAGCGCGGCAAGATCGAGGAGCGCCTCGGTCATCGCCTCCTTCTGCGCCGCGAATTCCTTGCCGGCGGGAAAACCAACATTCTTGGTCAGGCTCTTGCGCACGCTGCCCTGCCCCGTCAGCAAGAGGCGGGCCAGCGCCCGCCAGCGCGCCAGATCGTCAATATCACCTTCCAGCGGCAAGGACCAGTCATGCAAGGGTTCTAGCCAATCCCCCAAGTTGGCCGCCGCGAAACGGACCAGGGGCATCAGGCGCTCCTGCCAGCGCCTATCCAGCAACTCGCCAGCCGCCGCCAGATCGCGCTCGATCAGCGCCGCGAAACCCGCCTCGACCTCGGCGCGCAAATCGCTTTCATCCAGCCGGCCGGCATGGTGCAGCCACTGGTCGCGGCGGGCGAGCATGGCGACCAGCAGCTTTTCCAGGCGTCCCGCGTGGTTGTCCATGAAGGCCAAGGCGCTCGCGACCACCTCGGCATCGGCATCGCCGGCCTCGACCATCTCCAGCGTGCGCCGGGCGGCCGCGCCATAGTGCGCCTCGGCATCCTCGGCGACCGCCGGCTGGCTGCCGAAGCGGCTGAGATAAGGCATCTGCCGCGCCAAGCTCGCGCACAGCGCATCGAGCGTGGTAATGCGCAGCCGCCCCGGATGCGCCAGCAAATTCCAGCCGCGCGCCGCATCATGGGCCAGCACCCGGCCAGCCAGATCGAAAGTCTGGCGCTTGTGCGCCTGATCCGGCGCGATGCCAGCCGCCGCGACCTCCAGACTGCCGAGAATCCGGTCCCGCATCTCGGTCGCCGCCTTATTGGTGAAAGTCAGCGCCAAGACATCTTCCGGCTCTTCGACCACGGCCAGAAGGCGCAGATAGCGCTGCGTCAGCAGCTCGGTCTTGCCCGCCCCCGCCGGGGCCTCGACGATGAAAGAAGCCACAGCCAGCGCCCGCTCGCGAGCGGCGGCGTCTTCGGCGAGGTAGTCAGGGAGAGTTGTCGCCATTGAAATCAGCATCGAATTCCGTTGACCGCCCGCCCTCAACCCGCCAGCCAGTTTTCCAGCGGCAGATCGGGGATGCGGGCGAATTCGCGTTCGTTGTCGGTGACCAGGGTGGCCTTGATGGCGAGCGCCTGGGCCGCGATCCAGGTGTCGTTGGCGCCGATGGGCGCGCCTTGCTTCTCCAGCAACGCCCGCACCCGCGCATAGTGGCGCGCGGTTTCCGCATCCAGGGCCAGCAGCGGCAAGCGTTGGGTCAATGCGGCGAGGCGGGCGCAGTTCTTCTCGCCTTGCGCGCTTTTTTCCGCCCCGAATGCCAACTCGCCGAGCACGACCGCCGACAGGCGCAGGCTGCTCAGAGGCAGCGTTTCCAGCCGCTGCCGCACCTTCGGATGCCCTTTGAGGGCGGCGATCAGGATATTGGTGTCCAGTAGGTAGAGGGTGGCCATTTATTCGTCCAGCGCGGCCACATCTTCGGCTAGCGCATCTTCCGGGGCTTGCAGATCGGTGGCCGGGTCGAGCCAGAAATCGCGGAAGGCGTCCGCCGCGACATGCGGGTGATCGGGCACCAGCCGCGCCACGACCTTTCCGTGGCGCGTCACGGCCACTTCCGCGCCCGCCTCGACCTGGGCCAGCAAAGCCGAAAAATGCGCTTTGGCTTGAACGACGGTATAGGCTTTCATTGCGCGCCTCAAAAAAAGACCATATGGTCAGAATGATAACGAGCGGGTGTGCTTTCGTCAAAACTCCCGGCTCGCGAGCGCCTCGGCCAGCAGCCGCCGGCGTTCCGGCAGGCGGAGCAGGGGCAGCGCCTCGCAGTATTGCAAGGCTTTCTCGTCGGCGAAGACGACGCCGGCCTGCCCTTCCCTGACTTCGGCGGCGATGGCGTGCAGGCGTTCGCGCCAGTGGGTGATGACGGCGATCCAGTCGGGAAAGAGGGCGGGGTCGAAAATTTTCTGCTTGTCGTCGCCGATGCCCTGGACGCCGGGCAGCCGCTCGCCTTGGTCGGCGATGCCGGCGAAGGCGGGCTTGTCGCTCAGCGCCTTGGCAAAGACGACGGCGGCGACGTCCTCATTGACCAGCGCGGCATAGAGCGGCAATTGCGGTTCGGTGATGCGCTGACCGGCCCAGTTCTTGACGTCGATGGCAGCGCCGGTCTTGTAGTCGATGATGGCCTGGCGGCCGTCGGCCAGCCGGTCGATGCGGTCGACGATGAGGCGCACGCGGATGCCCTCGATTTCCACCTCCGCCGCCTCTTCGCAGGCGATGACCTCGAATGGCTCGGGCCGGCGCGCTTCCAGGACCAGCCAGACGGCCAGGAGCTTTTCCAGGCGCGCCGCTTCCAGTTGACGGAAACGGGCTGGCAGCGCGAGCCGCCTTTCCTGCTCGAAAGCGTCGATGGCTTGGGCGACGACGGCGGCGATGCGCCCTTTGAGCGCCGCCGCATCGAGCGCGGCCAGCGCCGCCGAATCCTGCGTCTGCCGCCAGAAGCCTTCCAGCGCCCTATGCGCCAGCGTGCCCCGGGTGGCCGGATCGAGCCCCTCGACGGGCGTTTTTATCGCCTCGGCCCCGAGGCGGAACTGGTAGAAGGCCCAGGCCGGGCAAATGGCCTGGGCCCGCAGCAGCCAACTGCCGCCGGAAATTTTTTCGCCGGCCGCGACCGGCGGGGCCAGGGCGTCGTCGATGCGCTCGATAGCGCTTGTTGCCTCGGCGGCCAGGCGGCGGGCGGCGGTCGTCAAATCGGGCGGCGTCCAATTGAGATCGGGCAAGCCGGCCAAGAGCGGACTCGGGCGCAGCACCCGGTTGCCGTCGGCGGCGGCGTAGGAAAAGACCACGTCCGGCGCAGAGCAGAAGAGGCGCCGATGCACGCGGCGGGCGAAATCCAGTTCGACCTCGGCGCTGGCGTGGGCGCTGCCGGCGGCGCGCTGGACCTCGACCGGCAGCAGCGGGCTGGGTCGCGGCGGCGGCGGCCACAGATCGTCATTCATGCCCATGACCCACAGGGCGTCGAATTCAAGACCGGCGCTCTCCAACATGCCGAGTATCTGGATAGGCGGCCTGCCCCGGGTTTCTGGCTGAAAAACGCGCGCCCGGCACAATTGAGCGAGGCGTCCTGCCGCCTCGGCGAGATTTTGCTTGCCGAGCAAGGCATCGAGCCGGGCGAAGGCGTCGAGCACCTCGCCAAAGGCGCGGCGGGCCTGAAACTCGCGACTGGACAGGGGGCGGTCGCCGGGCCATCCGGCGGCCCGCAGGGCCTGCCCAAAAACGGCGGACCATTGGGCGGGATAGAGGCTGCGGCCCGCGCCGGCCAATATCTGATGCAAGGCCGCCAGCGCCGCCA
>CAZFHE010000411.1:0-2821 GCA_964518615.1 uncultured Dechloromonas sp.
GGTGGCGGCGGGAATCTCGTAGCGCTCGCTGTGCATGCGATGGTCGGCGATGTTTTCCACGCGCACCGGGCGGTAGGTGCCAGCGCCGACATGCAGGGTCACGAACGCGGTGTGGATGCCCTGCGCGGTTAGCGTCTCCAGCATCGCCTCGTCGAAATGCAGGCCGGCGGTCGGCGCGGCGACCGCGCCCGGTTCGCGGGCATAGACGGTCTGGTAGCGAGCCTCATCCGCGCCGTCGGCGGGATGGGCGATGTAGGGGGGCAACGGCAATTGGCCGTAGCGTTCGGCCAAGTCCCAGAAATCGCCATCGCCGTCGAGTTCGAGCGCGAACAAATCGCCATCGCTGCCGGCCCGCCCCTGCATGCGGACGGTGAAGGCGTCGGCCAGACGCAAGCGGCAGCCGGTCTTGGGGGATTTGCTGGCGCGAATCTGGCAGATCGCGTGGCGGGCATCGACAATGCGTTCCAGCATGACCTCGACCTGGCCGCCGGTATCCTTGAGGCCGAAAAAGCGCGCCTTGATGACTCTTGTGTCATTGAATACCAGGAGATCGCCCGCATTGAGCAGTCGCGGCAAGTCGGCGAAGCGGCGGTCATCCAGGCGAGCGCCATCGACGTGCAGCAGGCGGCTGCCCCGGCGCTCGGGGGCCGGGTGCTGGGCGATCAGTTCGGGCGGCAGGGGGAAGTCGAAATCGTCGAGCGTCAGCGACGTCATGGCGGGGCGTTAGCGCGATGCGCGATTGGCCAAAATGGCCGAATCTTGAAAAAGGGGCGAATCATACGAGAAAGAGTGGTGAAAAATCAATTGCTTGGTCGCGCGATTGAAGGAAGACGGGGCAATTGCTAAGATCACTTGGTCATCTTCCATCGCCCGCCCACGGCCGATCCGCCGCCCGATCATCTTTCGAAAGCCCTTGTGCATCGTCTATTCGTTCGGCCCGCCATGATCCTCATCGGCATCGCGCTTTCCGGCGCGCTGCATCTTGGGTCTGCCAGCGCGGCGGGCGTCGATGTCAGCACCCAGGTCGGGCGCGTCGTTGCCGGCATCCTGAGCTATGCCTACTGGCCGACGCCGGTCGACACCTATCGTTTTTGCGCGGTGGGCGAGGCGCTTCATCTACATCAGGGATGGAAAAGCCTGGGCCAGTCGACGACGGATCCGGTCAGCCTGCGCAGCCTGAACGGCGACGAGTCCGACTGGCTCGCGGATTGCGAGGTGCTCTACATCGGCGGCGCGACGCCGGCGCTGCGCGGCAAACTGCTGTCCGAGGCCGTCGGCAAGGCGGTCCTGACCATTATCGAAGGCGACAGCCTCTGCGCCGGGCCCAGCATGTTCTGTCTGGCCGTGCAGGGCAGCGAGGTCGGCCTCCTGGCCAATCTCGACGCCATTTCGCGCAGCGCCATCCGGATTGATCCGCGCGTATTGCAATTGGTGCGTCGCAGGCAGGGCGGAAAATGAGCGGGACATCCAACGAACACAGCCATTTGCCAACCCTGGCCAGCGTGCTGCATCGCGCCAATCTACGCGTCGTGCTGACCGCGGTGCTCCTGGCCGGCGTCTCGCTGTCCGCGCTGAGCATGATCGCGCTGCGCTTCTACATGCTGGACAATCTTGCCTTGTCGGCGCGCTCGGTGGCCTATGCGGTCGAGGCGGCGGTGGTCTTCAACGACCACGACGGGGCGGCCGAGGCGCTGGAGCAGATGGTCGCCAAGCGGGCGATTTCCACCGCCATCGTATTGGACCGCGATGGCGAGCTGATTGCCCGCTGGCAGGCAAAGGAAAACGGAGGCTGGACCGTGCTGGACAATCTGGTGGCCGGCATCTTGTTTGCCCATCCGGCCGTCGAGGCCATCCGCCACAACGAGCGCGAAATCGGCACCGTCGTTTTGCAGCGCTCGGGACACGATCTCGCGACCTTCATGCTGGTTGCGCTGGGTTGCGAATTGATTGCCTTGATTCTGTGCGGCATCGTCGCCTTTCGCCTGTCCCGGCACGCCAGCATAGAGATCATGGAGCCCCTGCGTCATCTGGCGATGGCCACGGCCGCGGCCAGACGCGAACGGCGCTTCGGGGCGCGCGTCGAGCCAGCGGCCATCGCTGAACTACGCAGCCTCGGCGACGACTTCAATGCCCTCCTGGCTGAACTCACCTCCTGGCAGGAGCAAATGCGCAAACACAACGCAAGCCTCGCCCACCAGGCCAATCACGATCCGCTAACCGGGCTCGCCAATCGCGCGCATTTCGACGAGCGTCTTGCCCAGGCGCTGGAAACGATGCGCGACAGCGGCGAACACATCGCGCTGTTTTTCATCGACGCCGACCGCTTCAAGTTCATCAACGACGAATACGGACATGAGGTCGGCGACATCGTGCTGTGCATCATCGCCAGACGGCTGCGCGCCAAGGTCCGGGAAAGCGATCTGGTCGCCCGCCTGGGCGGCGACGAATTCGCGGTCTTGCTGTTGCCGCTGAACGATTTGTCCAAAGCCAGGCGAATCGCCGCCAGCATGCTGGAAAGCATGGCCGAGCCGGTCGAACTGCCCTCGGGCGTATCGCTCCAGCTATCATTGAGCATCGGCATCGCCTTCTTCCCGGATCATGCGACCGATGCGGCGGGCTTGCTGAAAAAGGCCGATGAAGCCATGTACGAATCAAAACGCGCCGGTCGCGGCGTCTATTCCGTCGCCTCCTGATGGGGGCGAGTTGAGTTAATCGAGGAGAGCATCTTGATACGTAAATCGTGTTTCCTGTTGGCGCTGTGGGTGGCCGTGTTCAGCCTGTCGGCTTGCCAGACGGCGCCGGAGAAAGAGGGGCTGTCGGC
>CAZFHE010000412.1:0-3546 GCA_964518615.1 uncultured Dechloromonas sp.
GAGGCCATGACGCCGGAGCCGGTATAGGGGATGCCCATCAATTCCAGCGCGCCCTGGATGGTGCCATCCTCGCCATAACGGCCATGCAGCGCGATGAAGGCGCGCTCGAAGCCCTTGAGCGCGGACAGCGGCTCGGTTGCCGGATCGAAGGGGTGGGCGTCGATGCCTTGCCCCTGCAAGGCGGCCAGCACCCGCGAACCGCTTTGTAGAGAAACCTCGCGCTCGGCGGATGTGCCGCCAAACAGCACCGCGACCTTGCCGAAGGGATTCATGTCGATTCTTTCTGATATTTCATTTGTACGATGTGCGAAATCATGCGGGAAAGACTCCCTTGCTTTGCCGTGCGCCAATCGTCTTGGCATTTGCTGCGCTCACCGCCGGTTTGCCGGTGCTTTTTTCGAGTTGCAGCCGCGCCGCCTTGGCGGTTTTCGCGCCTTCCACGGCAACGGTAGCGGCCTCGCTCAAACCTTGCGGATTGCGAACCTGTGAAATATCGGTGGCGGCGACTTCGGCCAGCATGTTCAGCACCAATTCGGTGTTGGTCATGTTGTCGCGCAGGTTTTCTTTTTTCAGCCCCTTGTGCTGTTTGTACTCGCGCGTGGTCATGCCGCTCCAGGTTTTGCTCATCAGGTCGGTGAGCGAGGCGTATTCCTGCCCCGGCTGAACGCCCGATTTATCCCACTCATCGGTCAGCGCCTTCCTCACTTCGATGGCTTTGATGCGCTGGTTGATCCAGTTTTCGCTGTAACCCAGGCGGCGATAGTTCTGGATCGCGCGATCAATGGATAGCTCCGGGTCGACGGTTTCGTCGATGCGCTCGCTGCCCGCCTTGGCCAGCCACAGTTTGAAGGGTTCGGCTTTTTTGCTGGGGATGGACTGGATGAGGCGCAGGATTTGCTCGGCGCTGGCGACATCGGTCAGACGAAGCTTGCCGTCGGCGGCGCGCATCTTCAACCCGTGACAATTTGTCACGGTTTCATTGCCTTCCGCCTTCAGGCGTTGTTTCAGCTTGCGCCAGTAAGCCAGCGAATCAGCGCTTTCCGTCAGCACCGCTACGATGTCCACAATCGAGAACCACCAGGTTTCCTTGTCCGCATCCCACTCGGTGCGAACCTGATGGGACTCGAACAACTTGACCTTGCGCTCAGCGCCCTGGGGCGATTGATTTTTCTCGCTCATGCGCCCTCCGCCAATTTGCCCGCGAGTTTTCCAGGTACGGCGCCGATGGAGCCTGCGCCCATGCACAGCACGACATCGCCGTCGCGGGCGGCGCTCAGGAGGGTTTGCGGCATGTCCGCGATATCTTCGACGAACACCGGCTCGACCTTGCCGGCGACGCGGAGCGCCCGGGCCAGCGAGCGGCCGTCGGCGGCAACAATCGGCGCTTCGCCGGCGGCATAGACCTCGGCCAGACACAGCGCATCCACCGTGCTCAATACCTTGACGAAATCCTCGAAACAGTCGCGGGTTCGCGAGTAGCGATGCGGCTGGAAGGCCAGCAGCAGGCGGCGGCCAGGAAAGGCTCCCCGGGCGGCGGCGAGCGTCGCCGCCATTTCCACCGGATGATGGCCGTGTTCGTCGCCCAGGGTGACATGGCCGCCCGCCGGCAGCGCGATGTCGCCATAGCGCTGGAAGCGCCGGCCCACGCCCTTGAATTCGGCTAGCGCGTGGACGATGGCGGCATCCTTGACCTGCACTTCGGTGGCCACGGCGATCGCCGCCAGGGCGTTCAGCACATTGTGCATGCCCGGCGTGTTGAGGGTGATGGCCAGCCGGCTGACGCCGCCATTGACGCGCACGCAGTCAAAGCGCATCTGGCCGCCGTCGGCGACGATATTTTCGGCATAGACGTTGCAGTCGGGCGTCAGGCCATAGGTGACGATCTGTTTGCTGACCTGCGGCATGATGGTGCGCACATTCGGGTCATCGGCGCAAAGCACGGCCACGCCGTAGAAGGGCAGGCGATTGAGGAAATCGACGAAAGCGCCCTTCAGGCGCTCGAAATCGTGGCCGTAAGTCTCCATATGGTCGGCGTCGATATTGGTGACCACCGATACCACTGGCGACAGGAACAGAAAGGAAGCGTCCGACTCGTCGGCCTCGGCCACCAGGAAATCGCCGCTGCCCAGCCGGGCATTCGCGCCAGCGGCGTTCAAGCGTCCGCCGATCACAAAGGTCGGATCGACGCCGCCTTCGGCCAGGATGCTGGTCACGAGGCTGGTCGTCGTTGTCTTGCCGTGGGTGCCGGCGATGGCGATGCCGTGCTTCAAGCGCATCAGCTCGGCCAGCATCTGGGCGCGCGGCACGACCGGGATTTTTTTCTCGCGGGCGGCGATGACTTCCGGATTGTCGTCCTTGACCGCCGTCGATATCACCACGGCATCGGCCCCGTCGATGTTGGCGGCGGCATGGCCGATCGCGACCTTGACCCCCTCGCCCTCGAGACGGCGCGTCGTCGCGCTGGCGGCGAGGTCGGAGCCGCTGACGGTGAAGTCGAGGTGAGCCAGCACCTCGGCAATACCGCTCATGCCCGAACCGCCGACGCCGACGAAATGGATGTGTTTGACCCTGTGTTTCATGTTCTGTCTCTGTGTTGCCTGTTCATTTTTTCGCCGTCTCGGCCAACACGCCGGCCAGATCCGCCGCCGCCGAGGGCCGGGCCAGACTGCGCGCCTTCTCGGCCATTTCCAGCAATTGGCCCCGGCTGTAATTGCGGATCAGCGCGATGCTGTCGGCGCTCAATTCGTTTTGCGGCAAGAGAAAAGCCCCGCCGACCCCCACCAGGAAACGGGCGTTGGCCGTCTGGTGATCGTCCACCGCAAAGGGGTAGGGCACCAGAATGCTCGCCACGCCAGCCGCCGCCAGTTCCGCGACAGTCAATGCGCCCGCGCGGCAAATGACCAGATCGGCCCAGCCGTAAGCGCCGGCCATGTCCTCGATGAAGGGCGCGCAATGGGCCTCGACGCCGACCGCCGCGTAATTGGCCTTCAATTCGTCGATCTGCTTTTCGCCCGCCTGATGCACGATTTCGGGAAGCTCCGCCGCCGACAGCCGGGACATGGCCTCTGGCACCACCTCGTTCAAGGCGCGAGCGCCCAGACTGCCGCCGATGACCAGGAGGCGCAGCGGCCCCTTGCGCCCGGCAAAGCGCTCGGCGGGAGGCGGCAGGGCGGCGATGTCGTCGCGCACCGGATTGCCCAGCCAGGCCCCCTTACGCCACACGTCCGGAAAACCCGTGACGAGGCGTCTGGCAAACCAGGCCAGCACGCGATTGGCCAAGCCGGCAACGGAATTTTGCTCGTGCAGCACCAACGGAGTACGGGTAAACGCAGCCATCATGCCTCCCGGAAAAGTGATGTAGCCACCCATGCCAAGCGCCACGTCGGGCCGTATCTGACGCAAGGCCGCCAAGGCCTGCCGGAAGCCGCGCAGCAGGTTGAGCGGCAGCGACAGCTTGCGCATCAGACCCTTGCCGCGCAGCGCTTCGAAATCGACCCAGACCATTTCGTAACCATGCGGCGGCACCAGGCGCGCCTCCATGCCATC
>CAZFHE010000413.1:0-8494 GCA_964518615.1 uncultured Dechloromonas sp.
CAAGGCTCTGTTCGGCGCCTTGATCAATTTATTGGAAAACGCCATGCAGGCAACGCCCGCGGGCGGCAAAATTTGCCTCTCCGGCAATTGCCGGGGCGAGCAATTGGCCATTGCCGTGCAGGACAGCGGGCCGGGCATCGAGCGGACGATGCAGGAACGCATTTTTGAACCCTTCGTCACCACCAAGGGGCAGGGGACTGGCCTGGGCCTTGCGATTGCCCTCGGCGTCGCCCGCGCCCACGGCGGCGGCATTGCCTTGATATCGCAACCCGGCGCGGGCGCCGAATTTATCCTCACCCTGCCGATTGCGAGGGATCACGAAATGGAAACTCATGGCTGAACATCACCTGCCTATCCTGGTCGTCGAGGACGACGCCAGTCTGCGCGAAGCCATCGCCGATACCCTGGAACTGGCCGGGCGTCCCTGCCTTGCCGTCGATGGCGGCGCGGCGGCGCTCAAGGCGCTCGACCTACAGGCTTTTTCCATCGTCGTCAGCGATGTGCGCATGATGCCGATGGACGGCATCGCGCTGCTCAAGGAAATCCGCCGCCGCCTGCCGCATTTGCCGGTGGTGCTGATGACGGCCTACGCCGAGGTCGACAAGGCGGTCGATGCCATGCGCTCGGGGGCTTGCGATTTCCTGTTAAAGCCCTTTGAACCGGCGGCGCTCTTGGCCCACATCAACAAATACGAGTTGCCCGCGGGCGGGGCCGGGGACGAGGGCGTAATCGCCCTCGATCCGGCCAGCCGGGATCTGTTCGCCATCGCCGGACGCGTCGCCCAGACCGACGCCACCGTGTTTCTGACCGGCGAATCCGGCGTTGGCAAGGAAGTGGTCGCTCGCTACATCCACCGTCATTCCGGACGCCGGGAGGGGCCATTTGTCGCCATCAATTGCGCGGCCATTCCCGAGAGCCTGCTCGAAGCCACCCTGTTCGGTTACGAAAAGGGCGCCTTCACCGGCGCTCAACAAGCCCAGGCGGGCAAGTTCGAGCAGGCCGAGGGCGGCACCCTCTTGCTCGACGAAGTCACCGAAATGCCGTTGAGTCTGCAAGCCAAGCTGTTGCGCGTCTTGCAGGAGCGCGAGGTCGAGCGGGTCGGCGGCAAGAAGCCGGTGCCGCTCGATATCCGCATCATCGCCACCTCCAATCGCGACATGGCCGAGGCGGTGGCCAAGGGCGTTTTCCGCGAGGATTTGTATTACCGGCTCAATGTTTTCCCGGTGGCCATCCCGGCCTTGCGCGAGCGGCCGGGGGATATCGTCGCCATCGCCCGCCATTTCGTCGTCGATCATGGCGGCCGTCTGGGCCGCCCGGGCGTTGCGCTCGCGCCAGCCGCCGAGGCGGCGCTCTTGGTCCATGACTGGCCGGGCAATGTGCGCGAACTGGAAAACCTGATCCAGCGGGCCTTGATTCTGTCGACCGGCAGCCAGATCGGCCCCGAGCATCTGTGCCTTGCGCCGCGAGCGGCTGGCGGGAAGCCGGTGGCGGCAGAGCTGCCAGAAGGCGGGAAAAAGGCGGAAAAAAGAGCGGATAATGTCAAGGACCTGGAGCGCGAGCACATTCTGCGCACCTTGGCTGAGGTGGGCGGCTCGCGCAAGGCGGCGATCGAGCGGCTGGGGATTTCGGAGCGCACCCTGCGCTACAAATTGCAGCAGTATCGCGACGAAGGTTATTTCGATGGCTGATTCTGGCCCGGTAGTTGCTTATTGTTAGCCTGAGGTTCAGGAGCGGAATATGGATACCCAAGGCATCGAAAACATGTTGAGCGTGCTGCGCACCACGGCGGCGCAGGCTTCCGGCAAGGCGGCGGAAAGTCCGGCGGCGGCCGGCGGCGTCGATTTTGCCTCGGTATTGAAAAACTCCATCGACAAGGTCAATGCGACCCAGGAACAGGCCAACCAGATGGCGGAAAAACTGGCCGCCGGCGACACCTCGCAAAATCTGCATGAAGTGATGATCGCGCTCCAGACGGCCAGCATCTCCTTCCAGGAAATGGTGCAGGTCCGCAACAAGCTGGCGACCGCCTATCAAGACATCATGAATATGCAGATTTGATGGCTTGTTCCATTTCAAAATCAACCGATTGCTTTGTCGGTGTCGCTTGCCGTGCAACAGCGCTGTCTGCGCTTCGCCTTCGCGTACTTGACTGATTTAAAAATGGAATCATGGGTCGGAGGCCCGGGCCTTGCGCCCGCGCTCGATGCGGGCGATATAGCGCTCGATGAAAGCCAGCCGGGCGCCCGGCAGATTGACGAATTCGCAGCCGACGCGCAGATGGCGCTGACCGTCTTGCGTCGAGATATCGAAGGCCTTGCATACCCGCAGATTGACCTGAATCACGCCCTCGTCGGGGATTTCCAGGCGGCAGCGCGGAAACAGCGCGCCGCGCGGAAAGAGCCCGGCCTGATCCGAACTGGCGATCAGGCACGCGCCGCCGCCGCTGATGTCGGAGAGGCGAAGTTGCAGCGTATGGGGTTGCCCCTCCTCATCCATGGCCGCGATCTGGCAGACGATGGGCGTTTCCGCCGCCGCCTCCAGGCGGAAAAATTCTCGCCGCTGCAGGCGCAGCAGGCGGGCCGGCAGCGCCGCCGCCAGCACGGGGTGGCCGTGGTAGGAAGTCTCGCGTAGCGCGGTCAGGCGTAGCTGGATCTTGATGCGGTCCAGATTGGTCAAGAGCGTGATTTGCCGGGCCGTCGCCGGATTGAGCCGGCTCTCGCTGAGATTGGAGGGGTCGAGGAAAAATTGTCCGGCGCTTTCGTCGACCGCGACGACCGAGGTCAGGAAAAAGCGGCGGCCCTCGTCAATATAGGCGGTGAACAGACAGCGGCGTCTGGCCAGCAGATTCAGGTAAAAGAGAATTTCCGTCGGATTGACGAGCAGAAACTGGGCGAAGGCGTCCAGGTGGTCGATCTCGAAATCGGGGGTGCTGTCTTCTTCGGCCATGAGCGATGGGGACGGATGGAAGGACTGCATCCATCATACTGCATACTGGATTGGCCGGGCCGGTCAGCGGCTCAGATCGGCGGCGGGGCGTCGAGGCCGTGTTCGATGTGGTACAGCCAGGCGAGGAGTTCGGCCACGGCCATATAGAGTTGGGGCGGGATATGTTCGTCGATGTCGACCTGGGTCAAGAGGGCGACCAGTTCCGGCGACTCATGCACATACACGCCATGTTCGCGGGCGCGGGCGATGATTTCTTCGGCGATCAGCCCCTTGCCCCGCGCGACGACCCGGGGCGCGGCATCGGTTTGCCGGTAAGCCAGCGCGATGGCTTCGCGGGCGGGATCAGGCTGGGGCTTCGCCATGCTGGAGCTGCAACTGGGCGAGGTTGAGGCCCGCGGCGGCGAAGCGTTCGCGCAGCCTCTCCAGATGCTCCCGCAGCCGGGCTTCGCCCTCGCCGCTGTCGGCGGTCATCTGGAGATCGAGCTGGCCGCCGGGGGAGAGGCAAAGCCTGGCCTCGATGCCGCCCAGGACGGGCAGATCGAGCTTGAGCCGGGTCTGCCAGTGTTTCCCGGCCTCGTCGCCTTCCCGGCCAGCGTTTTCGGCATCTTCGGAAATTTCCCACCAGAGCTTCTGGTCTTGCCAGATCTGGCCTTGCCAGGCGTAGTTTTGAGTTGCCAGGGCGTCGAGCTGCTGCTGCACGATGGGCGTCAGTTCTCGCGGAATCAGGCTGGCTTGCTGCGCGGCCTGTGTCTGGACCTGCGCCTGGGCCGGCTCGCCGCGCGCGGGGGCCGCCGTCTCGGGATGGGGGGCGGGCGGCAGGGAGGGCGGCAGTTTCCCCTGGGGTTCCTGGCGCAAGGCTTCGGTCGGCAACTGACCGGCGGCCCAGCGGGCCTGATGGGCTTCGTAGAACACGCCGCTCTGGCTCAAGGCCTCCTTGAGCGCGGGGGCCAGTTGGGCGGCGTCGGGAAAGCCCTTGATGAGCGGCTGATTGCCGTTGAGCGGCGCGGGCGCGGCGCGGGCGCTCCCCTCGTCGACCCGGCCCAGCAGCCCCCCGATCAGCCGCCCGGCCGGACTCAGCGTGGCGGCGACCGATTGGCCCGCCGTTCCGGCCGCCTGCTGGCCGCTCGTGCGGTTGGCGACAAAGGCCAGGGTCAGTTTGCCGTCGCTTTCCAGAACTTCGAGTTCCAGGCTGTCGCCGGCCTTGGCCGGGAAGGGCAGCGCCAGGGTGACCTCGCGCTGGGCGACCAGGGCGCGGTAGATGCCATTGGGCAGCATGGCCTGGATTTCGGCGAAAATCCGCTGTCCCGGCGCGAGATTGGATAGCAGGTCGGCGATTCTCTGCGCCGGGATGACCGGCGCCGGGCCGTCCTGTTGCGGCAGGGGTACCGCGACCCGCAACTGGCCGGCCAGGTCGGCGGGAATCATGGCGTCGGCTCGTCAGAGCGCGTTGCCGCCCCCGTTGTCGCCGCTGTTGTTGTTTTCCAGGCCCTTAAAAGAGGCAGGATTTGCTGCTGCCGGGCCGCGGCGCGCGCTTCTAGGGCATTGGCGAGATCGAGCGTCTGGCGTAGGGTCTCGGCATCGCCGGGGCCTGGCGCGCCCGGATGGGCCAGGAGTTCGCGCATGGCTTGGTCGGCAAGCCCCGCGAGCGGGGCGAAAGACTCCCAGCGGCCGGTCTGCATGGCCGCATCCAGTTCGCCAAGACGCTCGCGCAACAGGGCGAGTTTGGCTCGCCAGGGGGTATTTTCAGCGGGAGGGCTTGGGGGCAATTTCTTTCCAGGCATCGCTGATTTCGATCAGGAGTTCCCGTACTTCGTGAATGGCGCCCAGGTCATTGTGAAAATTGGCATGGGTCAGCCTTGAGGCCATGTAGTCGTACAGCGCCTTGAGATTGGCCGCCACGTCGCCGCCATCCTCGATATTCAGGCTGGCGGACAGGCCATCGAGAATGATCTCGATGGCCCTTGTGAGCGCGTTGGTCTTTTCCTGAATATGTTTGGCGGCCAGTTCGGTCTCGGCGCGATCCAGCGCCGCCAAGGCGCCGTCGTACAGCAGGACGATCAGCCGGTGGGGGTCGGAACCGCGAATGTCGGCTTCGAAGCCGACATTCTGGTAGGACTGGATCGGATTGGGAGAAAAACCCATGAGCATTTTCCTGGGGCGTTCGCTTATCGGTTGTTATTGTTCAGCGACGCAAGTTGCTGGGTGAGGTAGGAGCTCGTAGTTTGCAGGCTCGCCATCAGCGTGTCCAGCGCGATGAATTGCGCCCGGTAGCGCTTTTCGATGGAATCCAGGCGTAGCTGCATGCGCTCCTGGTCATCCTTGAGCATCCGTATCGAGCGGTTGATGCCGTCGACCCGGTTGGTGACGAGGCCATTGGTTCCGGTCAGCTGTTCGATCCGGTCGGAGAAGGACTGGCCGAAGGCGGCAAGGGTTTTCTGCACATCGCCGAACGAGGAAGCGATGGCCTTGTCGAGCTTGGCGCTGTCGACTTCCATCAGCCCTTCCTTGTTGATGGCGATGCCCAGTGAAGAGAGCGTCTCGAATGCCGAGCCGGCGATGGCCGATGGGGTCTGGGTGCGGGCGTCGCCAAGCATTTGCAGGACCGAGCGCACCGTCGATTCGGCGTTGAGCGGCTTGCCGGTCTTGGTGGCGGCGTCGTAGGTCGAATTGTTCTTGATCAGGGTGGCGACGTCGTTGAAGGCCTTGACGAAGGCATTGACGGCCTCGGTCGCCTTGCTCGAATCCCGCGCCACGGTGACCTGGGTTTCGCCGATCTGGCTCAGGGTCAGGGTTACGCCGGTCAGCGCCGCGGTCAGCGTATTGCTGCTAGAGGTGACCATTATGCCGTCGATCTCGACCCGGGCATCCGCGGCATCTCTGTTGTAGGCGCTACCGAGATCGAAATTGGCCAGCGATTGCAGATTGGCATCCGTCGAGTCGACGCTCAGCGAGAAGCCATTGCCTGCGCCGGTGTCGGTTCCGGACAGCACCAACCGGTCCCCGCCGTCGCCGGAAATGATGGAGGCGGTGACGCCGATATTGGCGCCATTGATCGCGGCGCGAATGTCGTTCAGGCTCGCGCCGTCGCCGATGGCGATTTCCTTTTCCTCGCCGCCCACGGTGAATTTCAGGGTTCCGCTGCCGAACTGGGCGCCGCTGGCGTAAGCGCCGGCGGAATAGCGCCGCTGCGCGGTGGCAAGCTCAAGGACATTGACCTTATAGGTCCCGGGGCTCGCGTAGAAATCGGCCTTGGCGCCGAGAATGTCCTTATTGGCCACGGTGGCCGTCAGGCCGCCGAGCTTGTTGGGGTCGGCCAGCGCCTTGGCCGCGGTTTGCAGGCCCGACAAGGCGGATTTCAGCTGACCAAACATCGAAAGCTTGGCGTTGAATGTCGATTCCCGGGCTTGCAAGGCTTTCAGGGGAATCTGCTCAAGCGCCATCAGCTTGCTGACGATGGTGGCGGTGTCGATGCCGCTGCCAACGCCCAGGGAAGAGATGGTTCCGGCCATGATGGATCTCCGGTAAGGGGGGATGCGCTAGATTTTGTCCCGCACGAACAGGCCTTGCAGTTTATCGAGGGCGCGGGCGATGGCGACGACCTCTTCCGACGGAATCTGGCGAATCACGTCGCGCGATGTGCGGTCGATGACCTTGACCAGGAAACCGGCATCCTTGTCGATGGAGAAGGTGATGTCGCGGGCGCTCTCTGAAACGAAGCGCTCGATGTTTTCCACCGCCGCGCGGACTTCCTTTTCATCTACCGGCTTGTCCGCGCGCGCAGGCGCTTCTTCCGAACGCTGGGTCTCGACGGCAGGCGGGCCTCCCGCCTTGACTTCCGGTTGGGCGGGCGCTTTGCCGCCCGGCTGCACGAGCCCGGCGGGCAGAGGATTTGCCGTAACGGATTGAATGCTCATGATGTTCCTCCTTACGGGCAAATGTGCGGGGGCCGTCCGGCCGCCGCACATTCTGCCGCCCTACTGGGCGAAGCGCAGGGCTTAGCCGCGCAACAGCGTCAGCACGTTCTGCGGGATCGTGTTCGCCTGGGCCACCATGGCCGTACCCGATTGTTGCAGAATCTGGGCGCGGGTCATGTTGGCGGTTTCCTGCGCGAAGTCGGCGTCCATGATGCGGCTACGGGCGGCGTACTGGTTTTCGCGGGCGGTTTCGATCTGCTGGATGCGGAATTGCAAGGCCCCCATCACGGAGCCAGCCTCGGCGCGGTTTGCGGCAACGTCATTCAAGGCCGTGTCGATGGTGCTCAAGGCCGATTGGGCGGCCGCCGAGGTGGAAACCGAGGCGGTGCCAACGGTGACGCTGGTGAAGGTGGCGCTCAAGGTTTGAGCCGATGTCGTGC
Organism: uncultured Dechloromonas sp.; assembly: GCA_964518615.1. Lineage (GTDB taxonomy): Bacteria > Pseudomonadota > Gammaproteobacteria > Burkholderiales > Rhodocyclaceae > Azonexus. The sequence goes on from CAZFHE010000413.1 coordinate 7,301, forward strand.
CGACCTGGAAGGAGAAGGAGCCGAAAACGCTTTGATTGTTCAGCGTGGCGGCATTCTGGAGGTCGGTGATCTGCTGGTTCAGCTGAGTGTATTCCTTCTCGAGATAGCCGCGCTCGTTGTCGCTGATGGTGCCGTTCAGGGACTGGACGGCCAGTTCGCGCATCCGTTGCAGGATTTCCGAAACCGTGCCGAGGGCGCCGTCGGCGGTCTGGCCGAAGGAGATGCCGTCGGAGGCATTACGCAGCGCAACGGTCAGGCCGCGGGCGTCCGCTTCCATGCGCCCGGCGACGGCCAGGCCGGCGGCGTCGTCACGCGAGGAGTTGACTCGCAGACCGGAGGACAGACGTTCGATGGCGCTGGAGAGGCCAATCGAGTTCTTGTTCAAATTCTTCTGAGCGTTCAGAGAATAGGTGTTGGTGTAGATAACTTGTGCCATTTTGGCCTCCTGCGAAAGTAATGGATCGGAAGAATCTAGCGGCTTTTCGATCTACCTGTTTCGTCTGCCGTTGAGTCGATTACGGCTGCCGGGGGAAAAACTTTAGCGAAATAATTCACGGCGATGTTTGCTCCTCACGGCAGATGCGCCGCCAGCCATTCTTCGATGTGGTCTTCGAGTATGTAGTGCCGCGTGACCCAGTCCTTCAGGCGCGCGCCTTCGCGCTCGGCGGCGTCGAGATCGTGGATGCGCTCGCGCAGTGCGGCAATCCAGCGTTCCGGCGTATTGGGAACGCGCGTCGCCGGGGAATCCTGATAGGGCAGGATGTCGGAGCAGACCACAGGCAGGCCCAGCGCCCCGTATTCGAGCAGGCGCAGGTTGCTCTTGCCGTAATTGAAGGGGATGTCTTCCAGCGGGGCGACCGCGATGTCGAGATGGAGCGAGGCCAGTGTTTGCGGATAGGCCTCGTAACCGACCAGTTCGTGATATTCGGCGAGCAGGGGGCGGATTTCGGCCGGGCACATGCCAAAAAAAATCCAGTCGGCTTCATGGCGGGTCGCCTCGATGACGGGTTGGATCAATTCCAGGTCGCCCTGGTGACCCGAGCCGCCCGCCCAGCCGATGCGGGGCCGCTTGCCGGCGCGCCGGGAGGTATCGAGATCCATCCAGATGTCCTTGGCCAGGCGATTGGGCACGACGCGGATGTCGTCGATGAAATGGCGGGAGGTTTCGGCCAGGTATTGGGTGCTGACCACCAG
>CAZFHE010000414.1:0-3348 GCA_964518615.1 uncultured Dechloromonas sp.
AGCGTGTGACCGTAATGTGTGTCGATATTGCGGCTCTTGAACAGCATGCGCACTTTTTCCGACACGATCGGCACCGAAAACAACACGTTCTGGGGGCAGGCATAGGGCATCTCATACTTGCCCTTCGCCCCGCCACGGCTGGCGATGTCTTCGATCAGGAAGGTATGCTTGAGCGGCGCACCGGCGCATTTCATCTCGGTTGCCGGGCGGGTGAACAGGGCTACTCCGCCTTCCTCGGTGAATTTCGACGCGGCTTCCCAGGTTCGCCCGGCATATTCCGGCCCCGCGTAAAGCGCACCGATTCCGTCCTTGCCCACCATGTCGAGCGAGAAGCCTTCGATTGCGCCATGATCGAGCACGAGACCCGGTGCAACGACGAGGAAATCATATTCGAGCGTTTGTGCGCCGGTGGTGGAGACGGTCTTTTTCACCGGGTCGATGGCCGCTGCCTGCTCGGCAATCAGCGTGACGCCAGAAGGCAACCAGTCGCGGGTTTTTGAAATTGAATATTCAGGCGGCTTCAATCCCGCCGCGATCAGCGAAAAGCCTGGCTGGTAATAGTGATCCTGGCGGCCGTCTACGAGCGTGATATTGGCGCCCTCCAGCCGCTCGACCAGCCGGTTTGCCAACGCAGTTCTCGCCGCACCGGCGCCGACGATGACAATACGGGCGCGCGTCGTGATTTTCGCTGCCCGAACCAGACTGGCCAGCCCGACGGCTCCCGCTGTGCCGGCGACGGCAGCCAGTTTGAGCAGGTTTCGTCTCGATGTAATGAAACTTATATTTTTTGACATCATTTTTCTCACTAAGCATTGCCATTGATGGCGAGACTTGTATTCAACATAATGTCCAATCGGCCGCAGCAACACGGTTGTCGCGCCCTGGACGACTGAATGATAGACGCTATCCGCGATTCAAGGCGCGCGACATTAGCGGATCAGCAGCGTATTTGCCAGCGGAACCGTGAATAGGGATAACACGATACCAATGCCGAGCACGCTGTTGGTCAGCGCCGGTTCGAGTTTGTATTCGTCAGCCATGATGGCCGCGGAGATCATCGGCGCCATCGCAGATTCCAGTACGCTCACCGTCAGCGGCAATCCTTCCGTTTGCGTCATGCGGCCGAGCAGCCACACCAGCAGGGGCGCTAGCGCGAGTTTCCAGCCCAGGCCGATGGACAGCGCCGAGAGTTGCTGTCTGCCGAGGTGAAACCGCAATTGCAAACCGACCGAAAACAGAGCCAGCGGCGTCAGGGTGCCGCCGATGGATTTCAGGACCGGTTCCACGCCCGACCACGCGGGCCAACCGCCCAGACAAGCGATCACGATGCCCGCGATCAGCGCCAGGAAGGGAGGGAAAACAAGAACGCGCCGGGCAATCGCCCGGGGTTGCGGCGCTTTGCCTGCATAGAAAGAGGCCACCACAACGCCCGCGACGGCGAGCAGCAGAAAGCTGCCGAGTTGATCGGCCACGACCGCCAGCGCCAATCCGGCATCGCCGTGCAGCGCCTGTACCATGGGGTAACCGATGAACGAGGTATTGCCCAGACCGCATACCAGCGTCAAGGCGCCGATGCGCCCGCGCGGCCAGTTCAGTTTTTTGCCGAGCAGGGCAAACAAGAGCCATGCGCCCAAAAACGTGACCCACATCGCGGCCACGGGAAACCATAGCCGCGCATCCACCTCGATCCCCGGTATCAGTTCCAGCACCAGCGCCGGCAGGGCCACATTGATGACCCACCAGTTGATGCTATGCACCATGCCGGAAGGCGGCCTGGCCCGCCGCGCCACCAGCACGCCGAGCAGCAGGCAGGTGAACAACAGTAGCAGCGCGCTCATGGGATACGCTCGGACAATCCGCTGCGCTCCTTCAAATGTTCAAATGCTTTCATCGTCAGCGCTCAATGGCCAAAGGCATCAGGGCATTATAAAAAACGCCGGGTTGCCCCGGCGTTTGGTTCTCTGCGGAGTTGGGCGTCTATTGCGCCTTTTTCAAGCCATGGCCTCGTACAGCGGCAGGGTCAGGAATTCGGGATAATCCGGGGAGAGGCTCATGCGGTCGAAGATGTCGGCGGCCTGATCGTAGGTCGCGGTGGCTTCGCCCAGGGCGCTGACGGTGGCCTTCACCTTGGCGAGTTCCTCATGGATCATGGCGCGCACCATCTCGGCGCTGACCTTGCGGCCGTCGTCCAGTATGCCCTGGGGCGACACCACCCACTGCCAGACTTGGGAGCGGGAAATTTCGGCGGTGGCGGCGTCTTCCATCAGATTGTGGATGGGCACGCAGCCATTGCCGGCGAGCCAGGAGCCGAGGTAATGGATGCCGACATTGATATTGTTGCGCAGCCCCGCCTCGGTGATTGGGGCGGTCGGTTGGAAATTGAGCCACTGGGCCGGGCCGAAGCTGCCTTCGACCTGTTTGCCGAACTGGTTCGGTTGATCGCCCAGCACCTTCACAAACTCTTCCATGGCGATGGGCACGAGGCCCGGATGCGCCACCCAGCCGCCGTCGAAGCCGTCGTTGGCGTCGCGGGTCTTGTCGTGGCGTATGCCGGCCAGGGCTTTTTCATTGGCGACCGGATCGTTCTTGATCGGGATCAGCGCCGACATGCCGCCCATCGCCGGCGCGCCGCGCTTGTGGCAGGCCTGCACCAGGGCCAGTGCGTAGCGGCGCATGAAGGGCACTTCCATGGTGATGGCGCCGCGCTGGGCGAGGCAGAAATTCTTGTTTTTCTTGAATTTCTTGATGCAGGAAAAAATGTAGTCCCAGCGCCCGGCATTCAGGCCGGCGGAGTGCTCGCGCAATTCGTACAGAATTTCTTCCATCTCGAAGGTGGCGAGTATGGTTTCGATCAGCACCGTGGCCTTGATCGTGCCTTGCGGCAGGCCGACATGCGCCTGGGCCATGACGAAAATGTCGTTCCACAGCCGGGCTTCGAGGTGGCTTTCCATTTTCGGCAGATAGTAGAAGGGGCCGGCGCCCCGGGCGATCTGTTCCCTGGCATTGTGGAAAAAGACCAGGCCGAAGTCGAAAATGCTGCCGGAGACGCGCTGACCGTCGATCAGCACGTGCTTTTCGTCGAGATGCCAGCCGCGCGGACGGATTTGCAAGGTGGCGATTTTGTCGTTGAGCTTGTATTCCTTGCCGGCTTCGTTCGTATACGTCAATTGACGGCGGATCGCCTGATAAAGATTCACCTGGCCCTGGATCTGGTTTTCCCAGTTCGGGCTGTTGGAATCCTCGAAATCGGTCATGTACGAATCAGCGCCGGAATTGAAGGCGTTGATGATCATCTTGGCCTCGACCGGGCCGGTGATCTCCACCCGGCGGCGGTGTAGCGCGGGCGGC
>CAZFHE010000415.1:0-2301 GCA_964518615.1 uncultured Dechloromonas sp.
CTTCACCGGCACCGCCGCCGAAGTCACGCCCATCCGCGAACTCGACGGTCGCCAGATCGGCATCGGCCGCCGCGGCCCGATCACCGCGCAGATCCAGACCAAGTACTTCGATGTGGTTTATGGCCGCTCGGAGGCGCATCGCGGCTGGCTGTCCTACATCTGATCCAGGGAGAAAATCCGATGTCCGAGCAAACCCCTGTCCAACTCACCGCCGCCGATCTGCCGCTGCACTGCCCGACGCCGAAAACGGCGCTGTGGAATCAGCATCCGCGCGTTTTTCTCGATGTTCTGAAAACCGGCGAGGCGGTCTGCCCCTATTGCGGGGCCAAATACGTCTTCACGGGCGAAGCCCCCAAGGGCCACCACTGATTCGCGCCGCCCCCTTCAAGGGGAAGGCCGGGATGGGGATAAGCTTGCGCGATTTTGCCGCCAAGCCCATTCCCGCCCTGCCCCCCTTTGAAGGGAGAGGGAAGCGCGCCCAGCCAATCCGAGATCAATGAAAGCCCTCATCGTCGCGCCGGCCTGGATCGGCGACACGATCATGGCGCAGCCGCTATTCGCGCGGCTGCATGCGCTGTATCCGGGATTGCGGCTCGACGCCCTGGCCCCGCGCTGGGTGGCCCCGGTCTTGCAGCGCATGGACGACATCGCCGAAGTCGTCGATAGCCCCTTCAATCACGGTCAGATTTCGCTCAAGGCCCGCTGGCGGCTGGCCCGCGAACTGGCGTCGCGGCGCTACGACGCCGCCTGGATTTTGCCCAATTCGGCCAAATCGGCGCTGGTTCCCTTTCTGGCCGGCATCCCCCGGCGCATCGGCTTCACCGGCGAAGCCCGCTATGGTCTGATCAACATCCGCCACACTCTCGACAAAGCCGCGCTACCGCTGATGATCGAGCGCTTCATGCAACTGGCCGAAACGCCCGGCGCGCCGCTATCCAGGCCCATCGCCCAGCCGCGCATCCGCTCGACCCTGGCCGACCAACAGCGAACCCTGAGCGAACTCGGGTTCGATGCGCCCAAGCGCCTCGTCGCCTTCTGCCCCGGCGCGGAATACGGCCCGGCCAAGCGCTGGCCGGCCGCGCATTTCGCCGCCCTGGCCCGGGCGCTGGCCGAGCAGGGGCGGACCGTGTGGCTCTTCGGTTCGCCGAAGGATCATGGCGTGGCCGAGGACATCCGCCGCCTCGCGCCCGGCTGCTGCCGCAACCTGTGCGGCCTCACCTCGCTTGGCCAGGCCGTCGATCTGCTCGCCTTGGCGGACGTCATCGTTTGCAACGACTCCGGCCTGATGCACGTCGGAGCCGCCCTCGACCGGCCCATCGTCGCCCTTTACGGCTCCTCGTCGCCCGGCTTCACGCCGCCGCTCTCCGGACAAGCCGACATTCTGAGCCTGAAACTCGCATGCAGCCCCTGCTTCGAGCGCCAATGCCCGCTCGGCCATCTGGATTGCCTGGAAAAGCTCACGCCGCGGCAAGTCCTCGCCGCCGTCGACCAACGGAGCCCCGCATGAAGAAGAATCCGCCCGCCACCCACGCCCGACCGGAGGACGTCGAGCAAGCCTTCTACGAAGCCATCGCCCGCGGCGACGCCGAAGCAATCGGCCGGCTCTGGGCCGAGGAAGAAGAAACCCTGTGCGTGCATCCCACCGGCGTGCGCCTCGTTGGCCTGACGGCCATTCGGGAAAGCTGGCGCAGCATCTTCGCCAGCGCCCGCCTGCGCGTCCAGGTCGAGGGGGTATCCCACTGGCAAGGCTCGGTGATGGCCATCCACCATCTGAGCGAAACCCTGTTCATCGGCGACGACCCCAATCCGCGCGGACCGCTGCACGTCACCCATGTCTATGCCCGAGGCCCCCACGGCTGGCGTCTCGTCTGCCGCCACGCCTCAGCCGCCGACGATAGCCAGCAAACCCTGGTCGATGCGGCGTCGCATACCCTGCATTAGCCCCTTGCCGCGCCCAAACCCGCCGCCCGCCGCCGGGTCGCAAGCCCGTTCTCGCCGAGTCTGGACTATCCACCGCAAAGACTATTACACTGTCTTGTCCACGACTCATCATTGAGAGGCCGATAACATGAACACCCTGCCCGCTGAAATTTTCAAGGCTTACGATATCCGCGGCATCGTCGGCAAGACCCTGACCGCCGACATTGTCCGCCGCATCGGCCACGGCCTCGGTTCGCTGGCCGCCGAACAAGGCCAGACGGCCATTGCGGTTGGCCGCGACGGCCGCCTGTCCGGCCCGGAACTGGCCGGCGCCTTGATGGACGGCATCGTCGCCGCCGGCATCGACGCCATCGACATCGG
>CAZFHE010000416.1:0-4864 GCA_964518615.1 uncultured Dechloromonas sp.
GCCAGCGGGGGAAGGAGTCAGATTCCCTCCCCTGCTTGCGGGGGAGGGTTGGGGTGGGGGGCAGCGGTAGAGGAAAGAACATGGGAATTGGATTGCCGGTTTAGTAATACGGGGGTGACAGCCCTGAATGGCGGAGGAGCCCTTCGATGGCGGGCGGCGACGCGCCCGCCCCCGGCTTACATATTCGCCTCGCGCTTCATGATTTCCTCGACGGTGATGCCAATCTCGTTCTTGCCGCCGAACACGCTGCCCACCTTCTTTTCCTTGGCGTGCCGGATATTGCCCTCGTAAACCGCCTGCGGCAGCGGCACGTATTTCACCTCGCGGACCAGGGCGTCGGCGTTCTTCATGTAGAACTCGACGAATTCGCGGATTTCCGGCTTTTCCAGCGACTTCAGCTTGACGTAGATCAGGATGGGGCGCGACAGCGGCTGGTAGGAGGCATTTCCGACATTGGCGGCGGACGGCGCGACCGCCTTGCCGGTTTTCGGATTGACGACGGGCAGCCCCTTCAGGCGGCTCATGTTCTCGGCGTAATAGGCATAGCCGAAATAGCCGATGGCATTGACATCGCGCGCCACGCCCTGAACCAGCACATTGTCGTCCTCGGAAGCGGTGTAATCGCCGCGCGAGGATTTGGCCTTGCCGACGACGGCTTCGGTGAAATACTCGAACGTGCCCGAATCGGCGCCCGCGCCGAAAAGCTTGACCGGCAGATCGGGCCAGGCCGGGTTGACCTGCTTCCAGCGGGTGATCTTGCCCTGGGCGGCCGGTTCCCACAGCTTCTTCAGTTCCTCGATGGTGATTTCCTTGAGGAAGGCATTTTTGGGATTGACGACGATGGTCAGCGCGTCGTAGGCAATCGGCATTTCGACATACTCGATGCCGGCAGCCTTGCAATCCGCCATCTCCTTGTCCGTGATCGGACGCGAGGCATTGGCGACGTCGATTTCGTCGCGGCAAAATTTCTTGAAACCGCCGCCGGTGCCGGAAATGCCGACCGTCACCTTGACGGCGTTTTTCTTGGCCTTCTGAAAATCCTCGGCCACGGCTTCGGTGATCGGATACACCGTCGACGAACCGTCGATCTTGACAACCCGGGCATGGGCCGCCTGGGCCCCGATGAGGGTGAGTACGGCAAGGGCGGAAACGAGCTGGCGGCTCCTGAGCATCATGGACTCCTGCTGGGCAAAAGAGGAACGACGCACAGCTTAGCCCGGCTTTGTTACAGCCGGATGACAGCGCCAGCGCGCGGCGAAGCGCACGGCGCGGGCCGCAGGCTCTCAATCCTCCGCCGGCGCGGCGGCAAGCCGCCACAGGGAGGTGATTTCCGCCGACCGGGCCGCATGGAGCGGATCGCCGCGATCGCTGGCCTTGCCGTGCCGTGGCGTGGTATCGAGACGGCCGCGCACGACCAAACCGGCGGCGGCGATCCAGGCTAGCAATTGCTGGCGGCTGCGCAGACCCAGATGTTCGGCCAGGTCGGAGAGGATCAGCCAGCCCTCGCCGCCCGGTTCCAGATGTGCCGCCAAGCCAGACAAAAAGCCGCGCAACATGCGCGAATCGGGGTCATAGACGGCGTATTCGATCGGCGAACTCGGCGCTGCCGGCAGCCAGGGCGGATTGCACACCACCAGCGGCGCACGCCCGGCGGGGAACAAATTGGCGGCAATCACCTCGACCTGGGCGGCAAGGCCCAGGCGCTCGATATTGTCGCGGGCACAGGCCAGCGCCCGAGGATCCTGGTCGGTCGCCACAACGCGGGCGACGCCCCGGCGAGCCAGCACGGCGGCGAGAATGCCGGAACCCGTGCCGATATCGAAGGCCAGCGCGCCATCTGGCGGCAGCGGCGCGGCTGCCGCCAGATCGACATATTCGCCGCGAACCGGCGAAAACACCCCGTAATGCGGGTGGATACGCCCCTGCACCGCGGGCACATCCACCCCCTTCTTGCGCCACTCGTGGGCGCTGACCACGGCCAGCAATTCGCGTAGCGACACCAGCGAAGCCTCGCCCCCCGGCTCGCCCCAGGCCTCGTAACAGGCTAGCCGCACATCCTGGGCGCGGCGCAGCGGCAGTTTGTAATTGGCATTGACCGGAACCAGGAAGCGAGCGAGCAGCGCCGCCCGCTCGCCCTGCTGCTTACGATGGCGGGCGAAAATCTCGCGCAGGGGCATTTGGGGCGGGATGCGTCCGAGCGCGAAATGCCGATCCGCCCGCCGGGTCAGCGCCTGCAACAGATGCCGCGCATGCACCCAATCGCCCCGCCATAACAGATGGCGGCCAGCGGCCAATACTGCCCAGACCTCCTCCGCTCCCAGACGATCTCCGCCAATCTCGATATCGGTCGGCGGCGGCAAACCGGCCTCGGAACGCCAGCGGGCAGAGAGAGTGCGACCGGCTTCTTGCCAGTCGATAAGCTGAATTTGGGGCGTCATCAAGGCATCCGAAACAATGTTGGGTGGAAACGCTCGGCTTTTCCCGTCAACGGCAGGCCGATTTTTTCGCAAGCGGCGGGGTTGCCCAGGGCCTTGGCGATCCATGCATGATCTTCGATGCCAATTGCGGACTTGCCGCCGCCAAGCTGGCCAGAATCCCGTGGGCCGAGATTTTCAGCCCTTGGGCAGCGCCCGCTGCGCCAGGCGAACCCAGTAGTTGACGCCTAGGCTCAAGAGTTCGTCGTTGAAGTCGTAGTGCGGATTGTGCAGGGGGCAGCCGCCGGTGCCCGGGCCGTTGCCGAGCCACACGTAGCAGCCGGGCTTCTCGCGCAGCATGTAGGCGAAATCCTCCGCGCCCATCGAGGGCAAGGCGTCGGTCAGCACCCGCTCCTCGCCCAGCACCGAGGCTGCGACTTCCTGGCAGAAGCGGGCTTCGGCCGGGCTATTGACCGTCGGCGGATAGCGGTGGTCGAAACAGACGCCGATCTGCGCGCCGTTGGCGGCGGCGATGCCGCTGCACAGGCGCTCGATGGCGCGCTCGACCTGTTCTTGCACCTCGGCCTTGAAGCTTCGGATGGTGCCGCGCAGCACGACTTCCTCGGGAATGACGTTCCAGGCTTCGCCGGCATGAAACTGGGTGACGCTGACCACGGCCGATTCGCAGGGATGCAGGTTGCGGCTGACCACGGTTTGCAGCGCCTGCACCAGTTGCGCGCCGGCGACGATGGCATCGACGCCCTGGTGCGGCATGGCCGCATGGCAGCCGTGGCCGCGCACGCCAATCTCGAAGGTGCAGGTGCCGGCCATCACCGGCCCCGGCATCACCGCCATTTCGCCGACCGAAAGCCCGGGCCAGTTGTGCAGGCCATATACCGCATCGACCGGAAAGCGCTCGAACAGGCCGTCCTCGATCATCACCGCGGCCCCGCCTTCCGATTCCTCGGCGGGCTGGAAGATGAACACGACCGTGCCGTCGAAATCCGGATGGGCCGCCAGATGGCGGGCGGCCCCCAGCAGCATCGCGGTATGCCCGTCGTGGCCGCAGGCGTGCATTTTGCCCGGATGCCTGGAGTGATGCGGGAATTCGTTCAGTTCGGCCAGCGGCAGCGCATCCATGTCGGCGCGTAAACCGATCATGCGCGGCGACGTTCCGGCCTTGAGCACGCCGACCACGCCCGTGCGGGCGATGCCCCGATGCACCTCAAGCCCGTGGCGCGTCAGTTCGCTCGCCACCAGGTCGGCCGTGCGGTACTCGTCGAAAGCCAGTTCCGGGTGGGCGTGGATGTCGCGCCGCTGGGCCGTCAATTCGGCGAGGAAGGGCAATTCGAGCAAGGGCAGGGTCGCTGGCATGTTTGTCTCCTTTGGATCGCGGCGTAAGCGGAGGGCGGCGTCCGCTTCCGCGCCATCGCCCAGCCTATCATGATGTCCTCCTTGCGGGGCCGCGCCGCCTTGATTATGCTGCTCTGCATGCAACTCATCCTCATCAGCGGTCTATCCGGTTCCGGCAAATCCGTCGCGCTCAACTTGCTGGAGGATTCCGGCTATTACTGCGTGGACAATCTGCCCATCACGCTCTTGACCATGCTGGTCCGGATGCTCAAGGAGGAACACACGCGCAAGGTGGCGGTGGCGGTCGATGCCCGCTCCGGACACGGCATCGAGCGTCTGCCGGAGAAGCTGCGCAAGCTCTCCGGAGAGGGCGTCGATCCGACCTTCCTCTATCTGCACGCCGATGCCGAAACGCTGCTCAAGCGCTATTCCGAGTCGCGCCGCCGGCATCCGCTGGCCGGCGCTGAAAATACGCTGGAGGAAGCGATCCGCGCCGAGCGCGAATTACTCGATCCCATTTCCAGCCTTGGCCACCGCATCGACACCAGCGGCCTGAAGCCTGCGGCGCTGCGCGAGTGGGTGCGCCAGTTCATCGAGGCCGAGCCGGGCCAGGGGCTGACCCTGATGTTCGAGTCCTTCGGCTTCAAGCACGGCATTCCGCTCGACGCCGATCTGGTTTTCGATGTCCGTTGCCTGCCCAATCCCCATTACGACGCGGCGCTGCGCCCGCTGACCGGGCGCGACCGGCCGGTGATCGACTTTCTCGAAGCCGAGGCCGAGGCGCTGCGCATGCGCGACGACATCGGCCGTTTCATCTCCGACTGGCTGCCGGCCTATATCCTTGATAACCGCAGCTATCTGACGGTGGCCATCGGCTGTACCGGCGGCCAGCACCGCTCGGTCTATATCGCCGAATGGCTGAGCCGGGAATTCGCCGGGCGCGCCCGCGTTCTGGTCCGTCACCGCAGCCTGGCCGGCGCTTGAATCTGAAAATCTGGCTGACCCTCTTCCGGCCGGGCGACTGGCTGCTCCTCTTCGCCAGCGCCCTCTTCGTCGGCTTCAGCTTCCCCCTCTTCTTGCAGGGCGGCGCGGGCGGG
>CAZFHE010000417.1:0-3366 GCA_964518615.1 uncultured Dechloromonas sp.
GCTTCCAGGCATTGAGGAAATCGTCCTCGCCCTCGCGCAGATGCAGGATCACATCGGTGCCGCGGCCGGCCTTATCGACCATCTCGACGCTGTACTCGCCCTCGCCCGCCGATTCCCACTTGACCGCCTGACCGGCCTCGACGCCGGCGCGGCGGGAAATCACCGTGACCTTGTCGGCGACGATAAAAGAGGAATAAAAGCCGACGCCGAACTGGCCGATCAGATGCGCATCCTTGGCCTGATCGCCGGTCAAGGCCGAGAAAAACTCCTTGGTCCCCGACTTGGCGATGGTGCCGAGATGGGCGACCGCCTCGTCGCGCGACAGGCCGACGCCATTGTCGGAAATGGTGATGGTGCGCGCTTCCTTGTCGAAAGCGACGCGAATCCGCAACTCGCTGTCGTCGCCGTACAGCGCGGTATTGTTCAGCGCCTCGAAACGCAGCTTGTCGCAGGCATCGGACGCATTGGAGATCAGTTCGCGCAAGAAGATTTCCTTGTTGCTGTACAAGGAATGAATCATCAAATGCAGCAATTGCTTGACTTCCGTCTGAAAGCCGAGGGTCTCGCGGTTGGCGGTGGCGGATTCGGACATGCTTGAAACTCCCAATCGAGATAACAAAAAATGGTGAGTCCCCAGATGGGGCCGCCCATCCCGATTTCAAGAGGGAAAAGCCGCCTTGGGGCAAGACGTCTCACAAGGCAAAATCCGCTACCATCAGCCGCCCCGATTCACCGACTTGCCCATGCGCCCCCTCGCCTTCGTCGATCTCGAAACCACCGGCGCCACCGCCAGCCAGGACCGCATTACCGAAATCGGCATTATCGAGGTCGATGCTGACGGCGCGGTGCGCGAACGGCAGCAACTGATCAATCCCGGCGTGCCCATTTCGCCCTTTATCGAGCGCCTGACCGGCATCAGCGACGCCCTGGTCGCCGCCGCGCCCTCCTTTGCCGAGGTGGCGGAAGAAACCCTGCGCCGCCTGGCCGGGCGGCTCTTCATCGCCCATAACGCGCGCTTCGATTACGGCTTTCTGAAACACGAATTTCACCGTCTCGGCATCGCCTTCCGGGCCCCGGTCGTGTGCACCGTCAAGCTCTCAAGGGCCTTGTATCCCGAGCACCGGCGGCACAATCTCGATGCGCTGATCGAGCGCCACGGCCTTCGCGCCGACGCCCGCCACCGGGCCTTGGCCGACGCCCGCCTGATCCGCCAGTTCTGGCAAAAAATCCACGGCGATCTCGACCCCGAATCCATCGCGGCGGCGCTGCATGAACAAAACGCCAAGCCCGGCCTGCCGCCGCATCTGGAGCCCATGCGGGGCGAGGACTTGCCGGACGGCCCCGGCGTCTATCTGTTTTATGGCGAGGATGGGCGGGCGCTCCATGTCGGCAAGGCCAGGGATATCGGCCAGCGGGTTCTGGCGCATTTCGCCGCCCATCGCCAGACGGCGCGGGACATGGCGCTGGCGAAGGAAGCGAAGCGCATCGACTGGATCGAAACCGCCGGCGACATCGGCGCGGGTTTACTGGAAATACGGCTGATCCAGCGCCTGCAACCGGCGTACAACCGCCTGCCGAGACAGCCCGACGAAACCTGCACCTGGACCTTGGCCGACGAAGGCGAAGGCTGGCTGAGGCCGCGGCTGGCGATGGCGGATGAAGAGCATTTCGGCGTGCAAAGCGCCTGCTACGGCCTCTACAAGACGCCCAAGGAAGCGGCCACGGCGCTGCGCGCCCTGGCGGGGAGCCACCAGCTATGCGATGCGCTGCTTGGGCTTTCGCCGCGCATCGAAGGCCAGCCCTGCCCGGCCTATGTCAAAAAAAACTGCAAGGGCGCCTGCATCGGCCACGAAACCTTTGCCCGCCACGGCATGCGCCTCATCGGGGCGCTCAGCCGCTTGAAGCTGGTTTCCTGGCCCTTCCCGGGGCCGGGAATCATTCGCGAGGGCGGCGAAGTCCATCTGATCGACGGCTGGCGCTATCTCGGCACGACCCGCAGCGAAACCGAATTGCACGAATTGCGAAGAAGCGCCCGGCCCCCTTTCGATCGCGACATCTACAAGCTGCTCGTCAAACGGGTCGGCCGCTTGCAGCCGCTCCTCTGATTACGCCAAACACCTGATTCCGACGCCCTTTCGGGAAACCGGTAAAATCCCCGGCGGACCGCGCCCCGGCTGTCCGCGACCAAACTCAAGACCACGCATGACCGATTACTCCGCCGCCTCCATCCGCGTCCTCAAGGATCTCGAACCCGTCAAGGAACGCCCGGGGATGTACACCCGGACCAGTTGCCCGACCCATATCGTGCAGGAAGTCATCGACAATGCCGCCGACGAGGCGCTGGCGGGTTTCGCCAGGCGAATTTCGGTGGCGGTGCGCGCCGACGGCGGCATCGAGGTGGCCGACAACGGGCGCGGCATCCCGGTCGAGATTCATCCGGAAGAAGGCCGGCCCGCGGTCGAATTGGTGTTCTGCAAACTGCATGCCGGCGGCAAGTTCAACAAGACCGAGGCGGGCAATGCCTACCGTTTTTCCGGCGGCTTGCATGGCGTCGGCGTCTCGGTGACCAACGCGCTATCGACGCGCCTGGAGGTCGAAATCAGGCGCGGCGGCGGCATTTACCGGATCGCCTTTGCCGGCGGCGCCGTCGCCCTGCCGCTCGCCCGCGTCGGCGACTGCGGCCCGCGCACCACGGGAACCACGGTGCGCATCCAGCCCGACCCGAGGTATTTCGATTCGCCCAAGCTCAATCTTGGCCAGTTGGAGCACCTCTTGCGCTCCAAGGCCGTGTTGATGCCCAACGTGACCGTCGAACTGGAAATCGAAGGACAGGACAAGAAAAGCTGGTGTTACCAGAACGGCATGGCCGATTACCTGGGCGAAATGATGGCCGGCCAGCCGGTAGCGCCCATTTTCGTTGGCGAAAAAACCGTCGACACCCCCAACGGCTTTGCCATCGGCGAAGGGGCGAGCTGGGCGCTGGCCTGGTTCGAGGAAGGCGCAAACAAACCGGAATCCTATGTCAATCTGATTCCGACCCTCGATGGCGGCACGCACGAGGCCGGGCTGAAGGCCGGCGTGTTCGAGGCGGTCAAGAGTTTCGCCGAGCACCACGCCATTCTGCCGGCCAAGGTGAAACTCGCGCAGGAAGATGTCTGCGGCAAAATGACTTTTCTCCTGTCGGCCAAGGTGCTCGATCCGCAATTCCAGGGCCAGACCAAGGAAAAACTGACCAGCCGCGACGCCTACAAGCTGGTGTCGCAAATGGTGCGCGACCCCTTCGAGCTATGGCTGAACAGCCATGCCGAGCATGGCCGAAAAATCGCCGAACTGGCGGTCAAGGCCGCGCACAACCGGATGAAATCG
>CAZFHE010000418.1:0-2078 GCA_964518615.1 uncultured Dechloromonas sp.
CGCCGATCGCGCAAGCGCCCGCCGCGAATGGAATCAGCCGGTGCGCTGGCCGCTGGCCGCCGCCCTGCTGCTGCTATTGGCCGCCGCCTTCCCGGCCGTGCGGGGCTACCGGCTGCGCGAGCGGCGCTCGGCGCGGTGAGGCCGGAGAAACTGGCGGGGCGTCACCGGCAACTCGATGCCCTGTTGCCGCTGTTTCGGGAACTCTGGCATCCCCAGCCCTTTCGCGAAATCCGCCCAGCATGGTGCGGGCGCTGGCCGGCCCTGGCCGCCGAACTGCTGGCCCTGGACGATGATCAGGCGCAAGCGCTGAATGCCGATGCGCCGATGGCGCTGGGCTGGCTGGCAAGACATCTGCCCGAGCTTTCGGCCATCGCGCCGCTGGCCGAGCTGCCGGCGCGGATGGCGGCTGCGGCCGATGCGCTCGATGATCGCTGGGCTTGGGAAATCCCTGGCCGAAAGCGGGCGCAGATCGAGGCGTTTGCCGCTGTCGCCCGCTGCGGCCCGCGCCCTGTCCTCGACTGGTGCGGCGGCAAGGGGCATCTGGGCCGCCTGCTGGCCGGGCGCTGGAAAGTGCCGGTAGAAACCCTGGAAATCGACGCCGCGCTGTGCCGGGCCGGCGAGCGGCTGGCGGAACGCCTTCACATCGCCCAATCCTTTGTGGCCGCCGATGCGCTGCATACTGATCTGCAAGCGCTTGAAGGCCGTCACGCGGTCGCCTTGCACGCCTGCGGCGAATTGCATCGCCGGCTGATTCGCGAGGGCAGAGCGGCCGGCATCGCCTGTCTCGATATCGCCCCCTGCTGTTATCACCTGCACCTGAAGGGCGGCTATCGGCCCC
Source organism: uncultured Dechloromonas sp. (assembly GCA_964518615.1). Classification (GTDB taxonomy): domain Bacteria; phylum Pseudomonadota; class Gammaproteobacteria; order Burkholderiales; family Rhodocyclaceae; genus Azonexus. The sequence continues at coordinate 839 of CAZFHE010000418.1, forward strand.
TGGCCGCCGCATCAATGCTGGCCTTGACGGCGGACGATGTGCGTCTGGCGGTCACCGAGACGGTCACCGCCAGCGCCCGCGAGCGGCGTCAGCGCGACAGGGCGATTGCCTACAAGCTCGGTTTCGTCGCCTGGCGAGGCGAAGTCAGCGGCGAGCCCTACCAGAGCTTCAAGCCGGTTCCCGAAGCCTGGCTGCGGGGCGATTTTGCCGCATTCATGGCCGCCATGTGCCAGCGCGAAGGCGTGGTAATGCCGTCGGCCGGCGATCTCGCGCGTTGCGAACAACTGGGTGGTGTGCGCCAGCGCGAGGTGCTGCGCCTGTCCATCGTTCGCCACGCGCTGCGCCGGGCGCTGGAAGTCTGGCTGGCCGGCGATCTTGCCGTCTCCCTGGAGGAAGGCGGCTATGCGGTCGAACTCGGCGTCTTCTGCCCCCGCGCCCTGACGCCGCGCAACCTGCTGATCTCGGCGCGGCGCGGGTGATGCACCTGAACTAGCCCTAGAGGGGCATAGCTAATAAAATTTGGTAAATTTTGGTACAGGTCTGGGAGGTACACTTATGAGCCGAAATACATCCGTAGCCCTTGGTCCACACTTCGTCAGCTTCATTGACGCCCAGGTGCAAGGCGGGCGCTATGGCAGCGCAAGCGATGTGGTCAGAGCTGGGTTAAGGCTGCTGGAGGAACACGAAGCCAGGGTGAAGGCGCTGCAAGAGGCGCTGAATGCGGGCCTTCAATCTGGCGAGCCGCGCCCCTTCGATAGCGAGGCCTTCTTGAGCCGGATGCACGCACGGCATGGTTAGGCCGTACCGCCTGTCCCCGATGGCCGAGGCCGATCTTGAGGAGATATGGCTCTACACGCTCAAAAGGTGGTCGATTCAGCAGGCCGATATCTACCACAACAGCCTTGTTTCGGCCTTTGAGGGACTGGCGGCAGGCACAAAGCAAGGTCGCCCCGCCGAGGCGCTACCAGACTTTCAGAAGTATCTATGTGGTTCTCATGTTGTCTATTTTCTGGACTACGCTGAGCACTTGGACGTTATCCGCATCCTGCACCAGAGCCAAGACGCCAAGCGGCATCTGTAGGCTGCGATAGCGGCCCATCCCTTAGAGCGTTTTTGATTCATTTCCTTACATGCAAAAGCGTAATCGTTTGGGGGTGGGTGGGCGGTGAGCCGCAGGCGACCCCCAACATGTGTGGGGCTGCCATGCGAGGGTGCGTTGGCGCCGTAACCCGCGCCGGAA
>CAZFHE010000419.1:0-12412 GCA_964518615.1 uncultured Dechloromonas sp.
TGGAACGGCGAGCCGGCATTCGCCAAATTGTTTATCGGCGACGAGGCGACCCGCCATGGCGAGCGCGAGCGCGCGGGCCTCGCCGCACTGGCCGCTGCCGGACTGCCGACGCCGGCCCTGCGCTTCGCCGGTCCAACCGGCGAGGGCGGTTACCTCGTGCTCACCGAATTTCTCGACGGCGCGTCGGCCTTGGGCGAACAACCCACATCGCCCCATGAACCGCAGCCGGTGCTATCCGCCATGCGCCTGCTTGGCCGTCTGCATGAAGCCGGACTGGTACAGCACGACCCGCACTTCGGCAATTTTCTGCGGCATGGCGGGCAATTACTGATGATCGATGGCGACGGCGTGCGAGCGGACGCATCGGTTTCCGGGCAGCTCGCCAATCTCGCCCGCTTGCTGGCCGAACTGGAACCCGTCTGGGACGGGCAGCGCCAGCAACTGCTGCAAGCCTGGGGCCGCCAAGCCGACGCCAAGGCGCTCGATGCGGCGGTGCTCGCCGCCCGGCAACGGCGCTTGCGGCGCTTTCTCGCCAAGACCGTGCGCGATTGCAGCCGCTTCGCGGTGCATCAGGAATTCCACCGCTTCACCGCCGTCCGGCGCGATCAATGTCCGGAATTGCAAACCCTGCTGGCGGATCCAGACGCGGCGATGGCGGCAGGCCAATGTCTCAAGGACGGTCACACCTGCACGGTCGCCGCCGTAAAAGCGGACGGACGGACGCTGGTGATCAAGCGTTACAACCTCAAGAACTGGCGTCATGCGCTGTCGCGCCTCTGGCGTCCAAGTCGCGCCTGGCATTCCTGGCAGGCAGCCTATCGCTTGGCCTTCTACGGCATCGCCACGCCACTGGCGCTGGCCCTGGTCGAAGAACGCTGGGGCGCGCTTCGCGGTCGCGCCTTTTTCATCGCCGAACATTGCCCCGGCGTTGCCTTGCGCGACCTGCTCGATTCGGCACAGGCACCCGAGCCTGCCATCCAGCAAGCGCTACGCGAACTGTTTCAGTTACTCCATCGCCTGCATATCACCCACGGCGACCTGAAAGCCAGCAACCTGCTATGGCACGCCGGTCGAATCGTGCTGATCGACCTCGACGCCCTGACCGAACACCGCTCGGCCAGCGCCTTCGCCCGCGCCTGGCGGCGCGACCGGGAACGCTTTCTGCGCAACTGGCCGGCGGATTCGGCGCTGGTTCGATGGCTGGAGGGGGTGTTGCCGGGTTAGGCGTTCTTGCCGGAAGCAGTCGAAGTTGCCGTTTGTGTTGTCAGCCCGGCTATCAGGAAGGCCAGTGGAACCGCCGCCAGAAACCAGCGTTGATTCAGATTTGAAGTAATGACACCTCTGCCATCAAAGAGCAGGGCAATACATCCAGGCAGCAGCGCCCAAGCGGCAAAATGCGCCTGCCGGATACCGGCGATTAGCGGAGGAAGCAGCGTAAGCAACAGGAGCGCCAAGCCGGTGAAGCCTCCCCAGAACAGATGTTGAACATAAATGCTGTGTGGGTGTGGAATGGCAGAGCCGTCATGCGTAGTGAAGGGACGATCCAAGCCCCAGCCGCAGCCAAAGAGCGCGCCGCATTCGCGCATTTCGGCCAGGTAATGGGTCCATATTTCCACTCGGTAGCTGTTGCCCCGTTCGAGCAGCGCGGGGATGCCCAGCGCCCCGATGGCGAGCATGGAGAGAAAAAGCCAGGGCAGAACCCGCCGCCGATCCGAAGGCGGAATGGCGCATGCCGCCAAAATCGCCATGGATCCCGCCCATGCGGGCAAGGCGGTGCGGGATTGCATCAGCCAGAAGGCCGAAGTCATCACGACGGCGTTCGCGATGATCAGTGAGCGGTAGTCGTTTTCCCTAAGGCAAGCCCACGAATACACCACGAGCGCGCAGACCAGGAGGGCGGTACAGAAAATGACATTTTCCACGCCGCCGAACAGCTTCCCGAGGCGCTGTCCGGGCAACCAGTTTTGCGTCATCGCCTGATGGATGGCGTTGGCAAGTACATAGATGAGTAGTGCCGTGATGAAAAGAAGGGCACCCCGTTTGACAACGGCGGGCTGGGCTGTTGGCACTTTCATCGCACCCAGCGCCAATAGCAGAAAGGTGAAGAGGGCTTTCAGGGTGGAGAGCGCCGCGTCCGGATCGGCCGAACGCAGCAACGCGTAGACGCAAAGCGCAACGGGGAGGAGCAGATAGGGGTTGCCGACAAGGCGCCGATACTCTTCCCGCGTCGAAAAAACCAAGGCGGGAAAAACGATGCCGAGATAAAAGCTGACTTTCTGGGGGCCAGAACCAAAAGGCAGCAATGCCGCGCAAAAGAAAATAAAAAAAATGCTTGCCCAATAACGCTCGCTTGGGGCCAATTTCGTGAATATCCGGGAGAGGGCGTTCATGACGGGTCTTTTCTGGCCATTCCGTTGAGGCTGTCGGGCGAGTCATATGGGCACAGGGTGGGTTGAAGCAAGGTGATGCGTTGCGTCTGCGCCAGCGCTTCTTCGATCAGTTTCAGCCAGGCGCTGCGGAATTGTTCGATGCTCATGTTGTCCCGCACGTAGGCATAGGCTTGCAGTCCTTTGTTGCGCAAGGTCTGCTCATCAAGGTTGAGATACTGATCCAGCGCCGCCGCCAAGGCATCGACATTGGCTGGCGGAACAGCCAGGCCGCCAGCGCCGTCGATCAGGGGGCGCATTGCCGGCACATCAGAGGCAATGATGGGCAGTTGGCCGCACATGCCTTCCAGCAGCGCCATTCCGAGACCCTCATTGAGCGATGGCATGGCAAACAGGTCGAAGGCGCGGACGTAGCGACGGGCGTCGCGCCGTCGGCCCAGCAGGTGGATCCGGTCGCCAAGCCCCAACTGCTCGACCGCCTCCCGCAGGCGGGATTCCTCTCTGCCATCGCCAATGATCGCCAGATGGACATCCGGGTGGCGCGAGGCGATGGCAGCGAATGCGCGAATCAGATAAATGTGCCCCTTGGGTAGAGTCAGGCGGGCGATGGCGCCAATCAGTCGAGCGTCGCGTGGCAAGCCTAGCTCATCCCGGGCCGCTGCGCGCGGAAGCAGAATGTCTTCAACCACTTTCAAATCCAGCGCATTCGTGATGGCGACGGTGTTATCCGGATTGAAGCCGCAACCCTTGCCAATGAGGTAATCCCGGACGGCAGGAGAAACGCCGACATAGCGCCAGTTTGGCCGCATCGAGAGCGCTGCCATGCAGCGGCGCCAGAAACGATCGAAGTCGATTGGTATATGCGAGACGCCAATGCACACCGGACTGTGCAAAAAACGGCTAATCAGCATCAGCATGGCGGCCGGTTTGTAGCGGTGGCAGATAATCACATCGAATCGGCCTTCGCGGCAATATCGCCAAAGCGCGAGGTGCAAGCCGATCCGCAGACCGCGCTTGGCTTTTTCCGGGAATTGGAAGTAATGGGTATGTTCCGCGCGGCTAGGAGCATCACCAGCTTCGGGCAAGCCTTGCAGAAAGGCCGAGGTGACCTCGAAGCGGTCGCGGGGAAATGCGCCGACGATTTGCTCGACGACCTCCATCGGGCCTTTTGCAGACTCACGCCATTGCGGCAGCAATTGCAGGATGCGGATGCGTCGGGGAAATGGTTGATGACTCATGTTGAATTGCCGTAGATGTGGCGTGATGGCGTTTCATGTTGAACGCGCCTTGAATGGATCATCCCGCCGCAAACCGGGCGTCGCGCCCAGGCGCCGATGAGAAAAGCAGAATGGGACAATATCACTATCGACCTCTCAAAGCCGCGTAACTGGCGCTGCGTTTCATAGCATTCTCCGCCAACTGCGTGAACCATTCTTCCGGAACATCGGGTGCATCGGGCCCGATGGCGCTATATCCCAGTCCAAGCCGCCCTCCGGGGATTTGGTAGCCCATGGCAGCCAGGATGGTTGGAAGCATGTCGAAGTGATTGACTTGTTTTCTGCCGGGTTCGAGGTTGTTGTCGCCGGTGATGATGAGATTGAATATCGTGCGTTTTTCCGCTTTCGCCAATACCTCATCCAGAGGATTGCTCATGACCAAATGGTCGCCTTGAATGACGAGAGCGGTATCCTCCCCCAAGCCATGCTTTTCCAGAAAACCGATGAAGTCGGCAAGTAGGGCCGAAGTGCACTCGACCAAGCCGGCAAAGTCTTCCTGGTAGCCCGATTGTGTGCAAAATGGGGATGGGGTGCCATCTGGCCCATGCGTATCCACCGTCAGTATCGTCAAGTTGAACGGCTGGCCGCTAGCGCGCTTTTGTAGAATGATCTTCTTGCCTTCCTCGAACAGCTGGTCGTCGCCAAGCCCCCATTTGCGCGTACTCGACGGCAGAATCCCTCTTTCAATCCATTGCTCGCGCCCAAGCATGGAATGGTAGTGATGCTTCTGGAAAAATTTTCCTACGCCACCAAATGCCAAATCCGGGCCATTGATGAAAATGTTTTCGTACCCTTGGGCAGCTAGAATATCCCCCAAGCAGGTCGCGTTCGGGAACAAACCCTGAAGCTTGGCTTCCTTGTTGAGGTCTCCGAGCATCGTCATGGTTTTCAGCGGCAGGCCGCATTGAGATGCCACCAAGGCTGCGGTGGTCCAGCCTGTGCCGGGCATCTGGACATATTCCACATAACTGAAGCCACGGTTTGTTCTTGCTGGATGCTCGATGGCGGCAAGCAAATTCTTGCCAAACAATTTTTGATTGGCATAGCCTTGCTCAAGGCTTTCTACGTAAACCAGGACAAGGTTCTTCGGTGTTCCAGGGGTGGTATTCGCAATGAGAACCTGCTTCGGGTCTACATAGGCTGTTGCGTAAAAATCGGCCTCATTCGAAAATGAGTTTCGAACATAGGCAAAAACGTCGAAGCTGACTAAAAACCACACAGGCAATGCCAGTGCAAGCAGCCAAAAGCGCGCTTGAAGCACCTGTTGGTTTACCTGGGAACATAAACGCGAAAAAAACCCGCTTTGCTTTTTTACTCCAAAAATAAAAGCGCCAACCACAGCGCCCGGAGCAAGCACAACCCACAGAAAAAATGTGCGAATAATATTGGCGTCAGTACCTTTTAGTCCTTCATAGCCAAGGCCAACGTGAAACACGAGTTGGTCGAACGATACGCCGCCGAATGTGTTTCGTATCCAGAGCATGAAGCACAGCCCCGTCAATAACAGCCACAGCCGATTCACCGCAGCTCTCCGCTTGTTTGCAGTCGACATCTTCTTCCAGTTAAAGCGCTCGCTCACAATTTCATTCCCCGCCGCCGCCAAAGCCAAAAAACCCCAGCCAGCAGCACAATGGCGGCGGTGGCGAGTTTGCCGAAGCCATCCATCGCTTTTTCGTCCATCAGGCCGCTGCCAATCAGCGTGGCGATGATGCCTTGCGGCAGGTAGCCGATGAAGGTGCCGGCGAGAAAAACGCGGGTTTTGACTTCGCTCAGGGCGAGGCCGCCGTTGATCATGATGCTGGTCAGCGGCAACTGGCGGATCAGCGCCACGGCCTTGATCGAGGAGCGCACGCGAAAGGCGCGGCCCAGCAGGCGATGATCGCCAAAGCGGCGCTCCAGCCAGGCGCGCCCGCCGTGGCGCACGGCCCAGAAGGTGAGCCAGGAACCGATGACAGCGCCGATCTGCGCCACCATCAGCCCTTGCCAGAAGCCGAAGAGCAGCCCGCCGACGAGATAAAAGGTCAGGCGCGGCACGCCCAGCGCCACCAAGCCGATGACGATGAGGGCATAGCTCGCCTCGGCCAACAAGTCGTCTCTCGCGAGGTGGCCGCGCAGGTGGTGAATGTCGCGCAGGATGGCGCCGGCGGGCGTGAAATACAAAAGGCCGAAGGCCAGCGCGGCGGCGGCAAGTAGCAAAAGCAGGCGGCGCACTTCCTTGTTGAAGCCGGAGGCCACCGAGTCGAGCGCGATGTTTTCCTCGGCCTCTTCCGTGCCATCGTCGATGACGGCTTCGCCGTCTTGCGAGCGTTCGCTCATCGCGTCTCCCGCGCCCCTTCGTCGCCGAGGCGAACCGCCGGCACGGCGCGGGCCTTGAACCAGCGCACGCCGAAGCAATCGCGGATGCCGCGCCAGAGGCGGTTATGCACGCCGTATTTGGAGACGCCGCGTAGCCGGGGCCGATGATTCACGGGCGTTTCGGCGACGGTGAATCCCTTGGCGCGCAAGAGCGTCGGCATGAAACGGTGCAGGCCGTTGAAGACCGGCAATTCGCCGACGCAGGCGGCGCGCACCACGCGCACGCCGCAGCCGCTGTCGCTGACGCGATCGCCGGTCGCCCAGTTGCGAAAACCGTTGGCGACGCGCGAGGAAAGCCTGCGGATGAAATTGTCCTGGCGTTTGGCGCGCACGCCGGTCACGCAATCGACGCCCGCGCGACGCGCTTCGTCCAGCATGCGCGGCAGATCGGCCGGATCGTTCTGGCCGTCGCCGTCCAGCGTGCCAATCCACTCGCCGCGCGCGCATCCAAAGCCGGTGGCCACTGCCGCACTCTGGCCGAAATTGCGCCGATGGCGCAGGCAGCGCACGACGCCCTTCTCAAAAACCGACAAGCTCAGGGCTTGCAGGATGGCGGCGCTATCGTCGCTGCTGGCGTCGTCGACGAAAATCGCCTCCCAGGATTCCGCCCTCCCCTCAAAAGCCGCCTGAATTTCGCGCACCATGGGTTCGATATTCTCCGCCTCGTTATAGACGGGAATGACAATGGACATATCGCGGACGGTGGTTTCATTCATGATGGCTGACAGGATCGGTAATGTTAGGCGGGGATTGTTGCGCTCGCCGGCTGGCCGCGCCATTGCGCAACGCCAGGGTGATACAGGCAATCGCCAATAAGGGGTCGATCAGGTAATCCCAGAAATTGGTCGATTCGAGAAGGCCGAACGCGAAAGCGAGAAGATTGATGGCGAGCATCCAGAGCCAGAGGGTCTGGCCCCGCCGCCAGAGCAGCAGCGCGGGCAGGGCCAATGCCGCCACCAGCAAGGCGGGCTGAAAACCCAGCCGGTAAGGATCGAAATCGCCCGCGCCCAGCGCGAGCGCATAGAACAACAGGCTGAAGGCGGCGATGATTGCGCTCGCTCGCCAGGCGCGCGCAAAGGCGGCGGGCGGGCGGCCCGCCACGCCGAGCGCCAGCAATTGCAAGGTGGTGATGCTGGGATCGCCCCAGATTCCGCGCAGCAGCCAGGCAATCGACGAATCCCGCCAGGGCAGCAGCGCGGCAAGCCCGAGCGCGAGCGCCAGCCACAGGAGGCGGCGCGGCAAAAGACGAGAAAAAAGCCAGGCCACGATCAAGGCCTGCGCGACGAGCATGATGTGAACTTGCGGCATCATGGCGCGGCATCCAGCGCGGCCGGCGCAAAGCGCACATGGGCGATGGTTTCGCGCCGCCAGGTGTAGACCAGATGGATCATGCCGGTTTCATCCTGAATCAGCGAGGGGTAGGAATAGCCCGTATCCTCCCCGCCCGCGCCGCTTTCGATAAATCGCGGCGGCGACCAGCTTTGCCCGCGATCCGTCGACAGTTGCAAGGCGAGTTGCCGGCGTCCGCGCTCGTCGGGATTCAAGGCCAGCAGCAGGCGGCCATCGGCAAGGCGCAGCAGGGCGACGCTGGTATTGGGATTGGACAAATCGGTCGCCACGGCGGCAGTCCAGTTCGCGCCGCCGTCGGCGCTGCTTGAAGCGTGAACGCGATGCTTCTTTGTGGCGTCGCGCATCATGACAAAAATGTTGTTTTCATCAAAGGCCGCCGCCGAGGGCTGGAGCAGCCCGCCGCTGCCCGGCAGGCGCTGCTTGTCGACGATATGTCCGCGCGCATCGAAGCGCAGCCATTCGGGGCGCTTGGCGGCAAGCTCATGATAGACCGGTAGCGCGACCCCGCCATCGGCAAGCGGCATGGGCGCGCTGCGCACCAGGGTTGAAATATTGAGGAAAGGCGAGGTGATCAGGCGGCGCGCGGGCGACCAGCTCAAGCCGCCGTCATCCGACTGGCTGTGATTGATGGCGCTGGCGGCCCAGCCGCCAAAACCCACGCTGACGAACCATAGATGCAAGCGGCCCTCGGCATCGCGCCACAAGACCGGATTGCCGAGCTTGCCCACCCGCCGCGCCGTGTCATGCTGGAGGCGCTCGCGGGTCATGATGGTCCAGGGCTCGCTCCAAGCCTTGCCGTCGAAGGCGGCAAAAACGATATTCACATCCGCCGCGCCTTCGCGGCTGCCGGAAAACCAGGCGGCGGCAACCCGCCCCCCGCCCAGATCCGCGAGACTGGCGCTATGCGCCGACAGCGCCGGGTTTTTCAGCAAGTGACGCTCCATTTGGCCATCCGCCAATGCCGCTGGCGTGGCCACCGATGGCGTCGGCGTTTGCGCCGTTTGCACCGATTTCGCCGCCGGCGCCGGCAAGGGCTGTAGCCTCGGCAAGGCGAGCGCCAGAGCTAGGGCAAAAAACGCCACGGGCAAATAACGAGCATAGCGGCCCCGGATCATGGCAATACCTCGAACACTAACACCGTCGACATCAGCGGCTGGGGACTGCGCTCCCGCCAAGCCGCCCTCCAGTCCTCCCGCTTGGCGCCCGCCTTGGCAAAGCGGATACCCGAACCCGAGGAAATCAGCGCCTGATATTCAAGCCGCAGGACGGCATTCAGATTGAGCTCGGCCAGCCGTTTGTCCAGCGCGGCGCGATTTTCGGCTCGCGTCGTGATGAGCGTGCCGGGCAGGACAGGCAAGTCGAGATCGCGGCGCAGCGGGCGTTTTTCCAGAATGGGCAGCATGGCCGGCTGCAAGTCGCCAAACAGAATCACCGGCTTGCCGTGGGCGAGCGCGGTGAGCGCCTCGGGCGTCTTATTGACGCCGAGAGCGGGAAAGGCGATGCCCCAGCCGAGGCTCCAAAGTAGCGCGGCGGAGATGGCAAGCGCCAAGGGGCCCGAGGCGAATTGCTGAGCGCCGGGCTGAGGACGCCACCAGACGACAACAAAAACGAGGCTGGCCAAGGCCAGCAGCCACCCGTAACCCAGTTGCCAGCGCCAAAGCAAAAGCGCCAGCAGCGCCATGGGCAGCGCCAGCAACAGCGCGCCCAGCCAGCGCCCCCAGGCGGCGGCGCGGCCCGATTCGAGCGCGAAGGCCGCCAGCAAGGCCATCGCGGGCAAGGAGCCGATCAGATAGCGCTCGAAACTGCGGACGAACAAAAAGGGCAGCAGGGTTGCGAGCAGCCAGAGGGCGACAAAGCGCACCCGGGGTTCACGGCGAAGCGACCAAAGCCCCTGAAGGGCGACAAAGCTCCAGGGCAGCGAGAGGGTGACGATGCCGGCGAGGGCGGCGAAGGACAGGCCGATCTGGCGGGATTCCAGTTCATCCTGGGCCACGCGCGCCAATTGCTCGCTGTAGAGACTGTTGAGGTGCAAAAACCAGAAGGCCGGCAGCGCCAAGGCCAGTCCGAGCATCAGAAAATGCGCGCCGGGGCGTTGCTTGAGCGCCGACCGGCTTTCCCCCCGGGTCGCCCACAAGGCCAAGAGGCCGCCGCCGCAGGCAATGAAGGCGACCGGCCCCTTGGTCATCAGGGCGGCACAAAGGCATAGGGCCGCCCCCAACAAGGCCGCCGCGCGCGGACGATCCAGCCAGGACAGATAGCAGCACAGGGCCGCGAGCGACAGCGCCGCCACGGGCACATCGAGCATCAGACGGCGCGATTCGGACGCCATGCCGCTCATGCCCAGGAGCACGGCGGCGGCCAGGAGGCCGGTTTGCCAGCGCCCCGTCAGATGCCGGCCCAGCCAGGCGGTAGCGCCCAAGAGCAAGAGGGCGAAGGCGACGGTGATGGCGCGCGCGGCAAGGAGCGAAGGCCCGAAAATCTCGAAACTGGCGCGCCCCAGCCAGTACAGCAGGGGCGGTTTTTTCAGGCGCGGCTCGCCGTCGAGAAAGGGCAGCCACCAGCGATCATCCTGCATCATCTCCAGCGGAATGCGTAGCCCCAGCAGGTATTCGTCCTTGCCGGTCAATCCGGTGGGCGAGGCAATGCCCAGCCCGAGAATGAGGGCGGCGGCGGCCAGACAGGCGAGGGTGAAAGCGGCTCTAGTCAGCGGCATCGGCCAGGGACTTTGACGAATCGAGCGGTCATCGGACGGAAAACCGGGGCGGAGCCAGGAGCGCGCCCCGCCGGAAAAACCGGGAGTTTATCACGCCCGCCCCCGGTCACTTGACGACCAGCACGTCTTCCATGATCAGGTAGCAGAGATCGGAGCCGAAGAACATGTTGAGGGCGTCGGTTGGCGAGCAGATCATCGGCTCGCCCCGGCGATTGAGCGAGGTGTTGAGCACCACGCCGTTGCCGGTCAGCTTTTCCATGGCCTTCATCAAATCGTAGTAGCGCGGATTGTGCCGGCGCTCCAGCACCTGGGCGCGCGAGGTGCCGTCCTCGTGGACAACTTCCGGCACGCGCGATTTCCATTCTTCCGCCACCTCGAAGGTGAAGGTCATGAAGGGCGCGGGGTGGTCGCTGCCGAGCATTTGCGGCCCGACCGTGTCGAGCATGCTTGGGCAGAAGGGACGCCAGCGCTCGCGGAACTTGATCTGTTCATTGATCCGGTCGGCGACGCCGGGGGCGCTCGGGCAGCCGAGGATGGAACGGCCGCCCAAGGCGCGGGGGCCGAATTCCATGCGCCCCTGAAACCAGGCGACCGGATTGCCGTCGGCGAGAATGCGGGCGATGCGCTCGGGCACGGCGGCGTCGCCGTCGGCGATGACTTCCCATCGCGGCTTGGCCGGATGGCGGGCGCAGGCGGCGATGACGTCCTCGTTGCGGTAGGCGGGACCGAGATAGACATGCTCCATTTTCTCGACCGGCACGCCGCGCGCGACCGAGACATAAGCCGCCGCGCCGATGGCCGTGCCGGCGTCGCCGGAGGCGGGCTGGACGAACAATTCCTTCAATTCCGGGCGGGCGATGATTTTCTGGTTCAGCTTGACATTGAGCGCGCCGCCGCCAGCGAAGGCCAGACGCCCGGTTTCCCGGAGGATGTCGCCGAGGTAATGATCCATCATCTTGAGCGACAAATCCTCGAACAGCCGTTGCATGCTCGCCGCGTAGTGGATATAGGGATCGTCGGCGATGTCGCCGTGGCGCATCGGGCCCAGCCAGTCGATGAGCTTGGGCGAGAAGTAATACCCCTTGCCCTTTTCCTTGTAGCGGCGAAAACCGATCACATTGGCGTAATCGGTATTGACCGTCAATTCGCCATTCTCGAACCTGGCGAGGCGCGAGAAATCGTATTTGTCCGGATCGCCGTAGGGGGCCATGCCCATGACCTTGTATTCGCCATCGAGCATCTCGAAGCCGAGGTACTCGGTCAGCGCGCCATACAGGCCACCCAGGGAATCCGGATCGTAAAACTCCTTGATTTTGCGAATCTTTCCGTTTTCGCCCACGCCAAAAAAGGTGGTGGCATATTCGCCCTTGCCGTCGATGCCGAGAATGGCCGTTTTTTCCTGAAAGCCGGAACAGTGATAGGCGGAAGAAGCATGGGCCAGATGATGCTCGACCGGCACGATCCCGGTCTTGGCAAGATCGAAGCCCAGTTGTTGCAGACACCATTCGATGCGCTTCTTGTAGCGCCGGAAACGGCGGTTGCCGTTGAACAGCGCATCGAGCGCGCGATCCGGCGCATACCAGTAGCGCTTGGCATAGTGCCAGCGCGCCCTGTCGGCGAGGCTGATCGGCGCGAAGGGAATGGCGACGGCGCTGACATCCTGGGGCCGGATGCCGGCAAAATCCAGGCAAAAGCGCGCCGACTCGTAAGGCATGCGGTTCTTGGCATGCTTGTCGCGGACGAAGCGCTCCTCTTCGGCGGCGGCAACCAGTTTGCCGTCGATGTAGAGCGCGGCCGACGGGTCGTGCGTCAGGGCGCCGGAAAGTCCAAGAATCGTCAGGGCCAAGGTCGGTTTCTCTTCGCTGGTGTCGGGTGGGAGGGGCAATAGTATACCCGGCTCGCCGGCCGCCGGGCCGTCAGTAGGGTCTGGCTTCGCCGGGAGGCCGGGTCTTGAAGCGGCGATGCACCCAGTAATACTGCTCGGGCATGGTGCGGATCACGCCTTCCAGCCAGACATTCATGCGGGCGATATCGGCTTCCACGTCGCCGGTCGGAAAATCGGTCCAGGCGGGGCCGATATCGAGCTGGTAGCCTTCGCCATCCGGCAGCATGCGGGTCACGCAGGGCAGCACCGCCGCCCCGGCGGCGCGGGCGAGCCGGGGCAGGCCGGTATTGGTGGCGGCGGGAATGCCGAAAAAGGGAACGAACACGGCTTCGCGCCGCCGCGCATTGAGATCGGGCAAATAGTAGAAGGGCCGCCCCGATTTCATGGCCTTGACGGTGGCGCGCACGCCATCCTGGCGCGAGAGCAGCACCTGATCGCCGAAACG
>CAZFHE010000420.1:0-2343 GCA_964518615.1 uncultured Dechloromonas sp.
GTGCGCTCGGCGAGCTTTCTGACCTCGTCGGCGACGACGGCGAAGCCGCGCCCCTGCTCGCCCGCCCGGGCGGCCTCGATGGCGGCATTCAAGGCCAGCAGATTGGTCTGGCTCGCGATGTCGGCAATGACCTTGGTGATGTCGCCGATCTTGGCGATCGACTGATTCAATTGATTGATGGTGGCATTCGATGCGGTCACCGCCTCGACGACGCGATTGGTCGCTTCCATGCTCTGATTGATATGGGCATTGCTGGCCGTGACCTTGTCCTGAGACTCCCGGGCGGTCGTTGCCGTCTCCTGGGCGCTGGCCGCCACTTCCTGGGCCGACTGGCTGAATTGCTCGGTTGCCGCGGCCACGCCCTCGACGCTGGCCTGCTGCTGTTCGGACTGGGCGGCGACCTGGGCCATTTGCTCGTTCAATTGCTGGCTGCGCGCGTCAATGGCTTTCGATGCGCCGCCGATTTCGTGGAGCATGGCCTTCAGCGTGCCCTGCATGGTTGCCAGATAGCACATCAACAGGCCCGGTTCGTCGCGGCCCTGGATGTCGATTTCATCGGTCAGACGCCCCTCGGCAATGGCCTCGAAGCAGGCCATCGCCTTACGCAGCGGGCCGACGATGGAGGCGGCCAGATAAGCGCCGCCGCCGAAGGCGAGCAGCAAGGCCGCCGCCAGGAAACCCATGCTCAGATTGCGGCTACGGGCGTATTCGGTTTCGGCCTCGGCGTAGAGAGCCTGGGCCTGGCTGGTCAGTTCATCGACCAGGGCCTGGCCTTCGCGCTGCACTTCGGTGTAGAGCGGATTGATGGTGTAGCGCAACATGACGTTGGCTTCGTCGAACTTGCCGTTCAGCAAGAGTTCGCGCGCGCCGCTGATGCCTTCGCTGGCGAAGCGCGCGCGGGCCTTCCCGAATTTGTCGAGCAGGGGTTTTTGCTGATCGGTGAGCGCCGTCGCCTGGAGCGACTCGAAGAGCTTGTCGAGTTCCCCTTGATTCTTGGCAATGGCGTTCAGATGCATTTGTATTCCATGATCCATATGCAGCTTGGAGCCGGCGCTGGTCGGGTCGTGCTGCAAGCTGCGCATGATCTGCGCCCTGTCTTCGGAGAGCAGCAGCAGCGCCTGGCCGATCGCATGGACCGGTTGCATGCCGTTTTTGTAAATGGAGGCCAGTTCCTCGTTGGCGTTCTTCTGGCCGGTGAGGCCAACGAAACCGACGATGGCCACCAGGGCGGCCAAAACCAGCATCACCGACCATAGGCGCAGGCGCAGCGCCAGGCCGCGCCGGCCGCTGGCCGGCAGCGGCCCGTGCTGGCCGGCCGCCCGGTAGGCGGCCTCGGCGGCTTGGCGCTTATCGGGCGGGGCGGGCGAGCGCACCGACACATAGCCGGTGATCTGGCCATTTTTTTTCAGCGGCGCGACGAAGGCTTCGACCCAGTAGAAATCGCCATTCTTGCGGCGATTCTTGACGAGGCCCCGCCAGGGCAGGCCGGATTTGACCGTCGCCCACAAATCCCGGAAGGCGGCTTCCGGCATGTCCGGATGGCGGATGATGTTGTGATTCTTGCCAATCAGCTCCTCGCGGGAGTAGCCGCTGAGTTCGACAAAGGCATCGTTGGCATGGGTGATGATGCCCTTCAAATCGGTGCGCGACACCGGGCAGGTATTGGGCGGGAAGGGAATCTCGCGTTGCGTGACAGGCTGATTGTTTTTCATGGGGATACCGATGGGGAAAGGCGGGCCGGAAGGGATGGGCCTCCGGCGCGGACGATAGCGGAATACTTTATCTCGTTAGTCGTAAAGCGAGTGAATCATGTGAAATCTGACAAAAACAGGGACGGTGAAGTCCCTATTTTAGTCCCTGACGGCGCTCGTGAGTTACCCCGGGCTTCAGCCCGGGGATTCCTCGCCACGGGTTTCGACAGTCGGGTTTGCGCCCGAGTCGCGCTCAGCAGCGGGAAAGCTCGAAACCTGCTAACAACTGGTCGAGCTGGTGGGCGGTCAGCAGCAAGTCGTCGGCGGCCTGACGGGCCTCGCGGGCGGCGTCGGTATTTTGCTCGATCAGATCGGTGATCTGCTGCATGCTGATCGCCACTTCCTCGCTGGCCACGCCCTGCTGGCGGGCGGCGTCGGAAATCTGGCCGGCCATTAGCGCGACCTGGCCCGAGGACTGGGTGACGCCCTCGAGCCCGGCGACGCTTTCGCGCAGCTTGCCGATCCCGGTTTCCACTTCCTGCGCGGCGAGATCCATGCTGGCCACGGCTTCGACCGTGACCTGCTGGATTTCGCTGACCGTGGCGCTGATGTCGGCGGTCGAGGCGGTGGTGCGCTCGGCGAGCTTTCTGAC
>CAZFHE010000421.1:0-2750 GCA_964518615.1 uncultured Dechloromonas sp.
GTGCGCTCGGCGAGCTTTCTGACCTCGTCGGCGACGACGGCGAAGCCGCGCCCCTGCTCGCCCGCCCGGGCGGCCTCGATGGCGGCATTCAAGGCCAGCAGATTGGTCTGGCTCGCGATATCGGCAATGACCCCGGTGATATCGCCGATCTTGGCAATCGACTGATTCAGCTGATTGATGGTGGCATTCGATGCGGTCACCGCCTCGACGACGCGATTGGTCGCTTCCATGCTCTGATTGATATGGGCATTGCTCTGCGTGACCTTGTTCTGCGAATCCTGGGCGGTCGTTGCCGTTTCCTGGGCGTTGGCCGCCACTTCCTGCACCGACTGGCTGAATTGCTCGGTCGCCGCGGCCACGCCCTCGACGCTCGCCTGTTGCTGTTCGGACTGGGCGGCAATCTGGATCATTTGTTCATCCAGTTGCTGGCTGCGCGCGTCGATGGCTTTCGATGCGCCGCCGATTTCGTGGAGCATGACCTTCAACGTGCCCTGCATGCTCGCCAGGCTGCACATCAAGAGCCCGGTTTCGTCGCGGCCCTGGATGTCGATCTCGTCGGTGAGCCGCCCCTCGGCGATGCCCTCGAAGCAGGCGATGGCCTTGCGTAGGGGGCCGACGATGACGGCGACCAGATAGGCGCCGCCGCCGATGGCGAGCAGCATCGCGACAACGAGGAGGCCGATGTCCAGATTGCGGCTCTGCTCATAATCGCTCACGGCCTCGGCATGACGCGCCTTGGCCTGGCTGGTCAGATCGTCGATCAGCGCCTGGCCCTCTCGCTGCATCGTCCGGTAGAGCGGGTTGATGCTCCCCAGGAGATGCGCGCTGGCCTCGTTGTACTTGCCCCCCGCGAGCAGGGCGCGGCTGTTGGCCAGGCCTTTTTCGCCGACGAAATCCTTGCGGGTATTCGAGAATTTTTCCAGCAGGGCTCTTTGCGCGTTGCTGAGCGAGGCTGCCTGGAGCGCCGCGAACAGGCCATCGAGTTCCGCGAGATTGCTCGCAATGCTGTCCAGATGAGTCGATAGCGGATGATCGTGCAGTCTGGCATTGATATTTGCGGGGTCGTGCTGCAAGCCCAGCATGAGTTGTGAGCGGCTGTCGGAGAGCAGGGAGATGGCCCGGTTGACGGCATTGGCCGGCTCCATGTTGCTGCTGTAAATCGCATCGAGTTCGTCAATGGCGCTCTTTTGGCCAGCCAGGCCAAGGAAGCCGACGAGGCCCACCATGCCGGCCAGGATCAGCGTCACCGACCACAGGCGCAGACGCAGCGAGAGGCCCCGCCGGCCGCTGGTCGGCAGCGTTCCCTGCTGGCCGGCTGCCGCGTAGGCGGCCTCGGCGGCGCGGCGCTTATCGGGCGGGGCGGGCCCGCGCACCGACACGTAGCCGGTGATCTGGCCATTTTTTTTCAGCGGCGCGACGAGGGCCTCGACCCAGTAATGGTCGCCGTTCTTGCAGCGATTCTTGACCAGACCGCGCCAGGGCAGGCCGGATTTGACCGTTGTCCACAAATCCCGGAAGGCGGCTTCCGGCATGTCCGGATGGCGGATGATGTTGTGATTTTTGCCAATTAGTTCTTCGCGGGAGTAGCCGCTGAGTTCGACAAAGGCCTCGTTGGCATAGGTGATGACGCCCTTGAGATCGGTGCGCGACACCGGGCAGGCATTGGGCGGGAAGGGAATCTCGCGCTGCGTGACGGGGTGGTTGTTCTTCAAGGGAGCCTCCTGTGTCGGAATGCGGGTCAGAGTGACTCGGTGCCATTTTCCATATATCAAACATTTTGGGCTCGAACAAGCCAGTAAATCAATGACATCGCCAGATTTGCGAAGACAGGGGCGGATTCGAGAACAATGAGAAAGCGATGGAGGCATGCCATCTCGGCTTGAGGGCTTGCGGAGCGCCTTGATGCGCTGACGGCGACGAAATTGCGATCCGGCTCTTGAAATCGCCCGGGTCGGCCCCTATTATTAGCACTCGCCAGCGAGGAGTGCTAACAGTCCTTCCCGCTCCGGTCCCGGCGCAGCCATCGTCCTGCCCGGCCTTTTTCAGTTTGTCGCAACACTCTATTCATTGTTCAGGAGTCCGCTATATGAATATCCGTCCTTTGCACGACCGCGTGATCGTCAAGCGCATCGAGGCCGAGCGCACCACCGCTTCGGGCATCGTCATCCCCGATTCCGCCGGCGAGAAGCCGGATCAGGGCGAAGTCCTGGCCGTTGGCCCGGGCAAGCGCGACGATGCCGGCAACCGCATCACGCCCGACGTCAAGGCGGGCGACCGCGTGCTGTTCGGCAAGTACGCCGGCCAAGCCGTCAAGGTCGATGGCCAGGAAGTCCTGGTCATGCGTGAAGAAGACATCATGGGCGTCGTGCAGAAGTAATCGCTGCGCACGATCTCAACAGAAGCATTTTTTCAGGAGCTAGCAAATGGCAGCAAAAGAAGTCAAATTCGGTGATTCCGCCCGCGCCCGCATGGTCGAGGGCATCAATATCCTGGCCGACGCGGTCAAGATCACCCTCGGTCCCAAGGGCCGCAATGTCGTGCTCGAGCGTTCCTTCGGCGGCCCGACCGTGACCAAGGACGGCGTTTCCGTCGCCAAGGAAATCGAATTGAAGGACAAGTTCGCCAACATGGGCGCCCAGATGGTCAAGGAAGTTGCTTCCAAGACCTCCGACATCGCTGGCGACGGCACCACCACCGCCACCGTGCTGGCCCAGGCCATCGTCCGCGAAGGCATGAAGTACGTCGCCGCC
>CAZFHE010000422.1:0-5349 GCA_964518615.1 uncultured Dechloromonas sp.
GCCAAAGTGCAGGAAGCCGATATTCAGCTCCGGCCAGACCAGCTGGGCAGCAATGATGACACCGACCAGCATGCCAACAATGCCCCAGATGACGGTCATGACGGTGAATTGCCGTACGACCTTATCGTTATATGTGGTTTGCGTTCCAGACATGAACCCACCTCTCGTTAATGAAAAAACGGAATGACACCCCTTTTATGACCCCAAGGGGCGCATAGAACGCGATGGTATTCCAGATTGCCCCGCTTGTTTTGACCTAGATCAACCTACAGATTATCTAGTCGAATTAGCCCTAAAGTTGTAGAGCCGGCATCAGCAGGGGCGGATTCGCCGCCGGGAGAAGGGATTGGGAGAACCTGGCGCGCGGACAAAAAAAGGGTGCGCCTCAACGCACCCCAACCCCAACAGAGAACTTTCGTGAAGGATCATCTTCACACAGCTGCCATCTTGTCAGCCCAGGCTGGCGATGACGTTGACGCAGGTCAACCATTGGCCGATTTATCGTCGGGTTCGCTGGCGCGCTGCGGCGGCGCGGTATCGTCATCCATCAGCACGCGAAAGGCCGGGCCTTCGAGATCGTCGAACTGGCCGCTACGCACCGACCACCAGAAGGCCCCGGCGATGCCGAAGACCAGCAAGACCGAGATCGGAATGAGCAGATAGACGCTTTCCATCAGACATCCTCCAGGCGCTGAATGCGCAGGGAATTGAGAACGACCAGCAGCGAACTGGCGGACATGCCGATGCCGGCCATCCACGGCGTCACGTAACCGGCAATGGCCAAGGGCAAGGCCACGAAATTGTAGGCGAACGACCACCCCAGATTCTGACGGATCACGAAGAGGGTTTTCGAGGCGCGCCCCAGGCCGCGGCGCAGGTGCTCCAGATTTTCCGACAAGAGCACCAGATCGGATTGCGTCCGGGCCAGTTGCGCGCCGCCCCCCATGGCCACCGAAACCTGAGCTTGCGCCAGCACCGGCGCATCATTGACGCCATCGCCGACCATCGCCACCACGGCCCCGGAAGCCTGTAGCGCGGTGACGGCGTCGTGCTTGCCCTGCGGCGTGACGCCGGCCCGCACATCGTCGATGCCGAGCCGCCCGGCAACCCGCCTGGCCACGGCCAGGGCGTCGCCGGTCAGCAATACGACTTTGCGCCCGGCCTGACGCAAATCGGCAATCAGGGCCTCGGCCTCGGGGCGGATTTCGTCGCCGATGCGAAAGAGCGCCAAACAGCCCGTCTCGTCGCCCAGGGCGACAATCGTGTCGCCGCTATCGAGCCATTCGGCCAGCAAGGGCGGGCGCTCGCCGCCGGCCGCCAAGGCGTAATCCGGGCGGCCGATGCGATAACGCCGGCCATCGACATCGGCTTCTATCCCCTGCCCCGGCTCGGCTCGCGCATCGGCGGCGTCGAACGAGGCGTCGCCCGCGGCGCGGCGCAAGGCGGTGGCGACCGGATGCTCGGAATGGCGTTCCAAGGCCGCGGCGACAGCCAGCGCCTCGGGGCGCGATAAATGACCAAAGACTTCGGCGGCAACGAGATGCATGCGCCCGGTGGTCAGGGTGCCGGTTTTATCGAAAACGAAATGCGTGGCCCGGGCCAGGGTTTCGATCGCGTGGCCGCGCGTGACCAAGAGGCCGTCCTTCGCCAGCGCGCCGGCCGACACGGTCAGCGCCACCGGCGTCGCCAACGACAGGGCGCAGGGGCAGGTCACCACCAGCACCGACACGGTGATCCACAAGGCCCTGTCCGGATCGACCGAGTACCATCCAAGGGCGACCAGCGCGGCCACCGCCAGCAAGAAGGCGACAAAATAGGAGGCGATGCGGTCGGCCAGTTCGACGATGCGCGGCTTTTCCAGCGCCGCCCGCTCCATCAGGCTGACGATGGCCGACAGGCGCGTCCCCTCGCCGACCTGCTCGACCGCCACGATCAAGGGACTCTCGGCATTGATCGAGCCGCCGGTCACGGCATCGCCCGGCGCTTTCGGCACGGGCTTGCTCTCGCCAGTCAGCAAGGACTCGTCGGCGCAACTCATGCCTTCGACGACCCGGCCATCGGCCGGCACGATGTCGCCCGGGCGCACCAGCACATAGTCGCCGGGGCGCAGGTCGGCGACCACCCGCTGCTCGGCGTTCCGGTCCGCCGGAAAATTCGGCAATTTCTGGGCAAATGCCGGCAAAAGCTTGGCCAGCGCCTCGGTGACGCCGAGCGCCTTCTGGCGCGCCGTCATTTCCAGGTAGCGGCCGCCAAGCAGGAAAAAGACGAACATGGTCACCGAATCGAAATAGCCCTCGCCGCCCTGGCCCAGGGTCGCCCAGACGCTGGCGGCAAAGGCCGCGCCCACGCCCAGCGCCACCGGCACATCCATGCCGACCCGGCAGAGCTTGAGATCGCGCCAGGCATTGCGGAAAAAGGGCGCCGAGGAATAAAAGACGACCGGCAAGGTCAGCACGAGGCTCGCCCAGCGCATCAGGCTTTCGATGTCCGCCGTCATGTCGCCGTCGGCGATATACATCGGAAAGGCGTACATCATCACCTGCATCATGCCGAAACCGGCAACCCAGAGCCGCCACAGGGCCTCGCGCCGCTCCTTGCGGGAGAGTTCCTCGTTTTTGGCGGCATCGTAGGGATAGGCGCGGTAGCCGATGGCGGCGATGGCGGCCAGGATGTCGGACAGCCTGATTTTCGACTCGTCCCAGCGCACCCGGGCGCGCCGGGTGGCGTAATTGATATCCACCGCCGTGACCCCGGAGAGCTTGCCCAGATGCCGCTCGTTCAACCAGATGCAGGCGGAACAGGTAATGCCTTCGAGGAGCAGCGAGGCTTCGCGCTCGCTCACGCCAAGTTCCTTGACGAAACTTTTCTGGAAATCGGCGTGATCGAACAGGGTCAGTTGATCGAGAATCGCCGGCATCGCCTCGCGCGGCGACTCGGGCAGCGCGTCGCGGCTGCGGTAGTAATCCTCCAGGCCGTTATCCACGATGGCCTGGGCCACCGCCTGCCAACCGAAACAGCACATGATGCGGCGCTGCCCGCCGATATCCACCGCCAGATCGACATCGTCCGGCGCCGGCAGGCCGCAGTGATAACAGGAGCAATCAGACATGCAATAAAAAAGGCGCCGAAGCGCCTTTTTGGTCAAGGGCGGCCGGGAAGTATAGATTATTTGGCCCCCATCCGGATCGCGCCGTCGAGGCGGATGACCTCTCCATTGAGATAGGCGTTTTCGGCGATATGTTTGACCAGCGCGGCGAATTCCGCCGGTTTACCCATGCGCGTCGGGAAGGGCACCATCTTGTTCAGCGCCTCCTGCACCTCGGCCGGCATGCCGAGCAGCATCGGCGTTTCCATGATGCCCGGCGCGATGGTCATGCAACGGATGCCGCTCTTCGCCAGTTCGCGCGCCACCGGCAGGGTCAGGGCGACGATGCCGCCCTTCGAGGCGGCATAAGCGGCCTGGCCCAGTTGCCCCTCGAAAGCGGCGACAGAGGCGGTATTGACGATGACGCCGCGCTCGCCGCTGGCATCCGGCTCGCCCTTCAACATCGCATCGACCGCCAGACGAATCATATTGAAAGTGCCCACCAGATTGATATTGATCACCTTGGCGAAACTCTCCAGCCGATGCGGCCCTTCGCGGCCGGCCACCTTCTCGGCTGGAGCAATGCCGGCGCAATTGACCAGGCCCTGCAAGCCGCCGAAACTTGATACGGCCGCCTGCACCGCCTGGCTGGCGGAAGCCTCGCTGGCCACATCGGTTTCGACGAACAGCGCCGCATCGCCCAGTTCACTGGCCAGCGCCTCGCCAGCTTGGACGTTGAGGTCGGCCAGCACCACCTTGGCCCCCGCGCCGATCAGCATGCGGGCAGTCGCCGCCCCCAGGCCGGAACCGGCGCCCGTCACGAGAAATACCTTATTGTCGATCTGCATGTCTCTTCTCCATGAAATTCCCTGGCGCGCCAAGCGTTTTCCGAACGTCGGCGCATGGAAGGAGGCATGATAGTACCCGCCGCCGGAGAATAGTTGAATGGGCAAGCCCTGCCATGTCGGCGCGCCGCCAACATGGCTTTATGGCCCCGATGGGCTAGACTGAATAGGCAGCATTCACCACGGGAGGCGCTATGGTCACATTCGATTCCCCCATCGCTCGTTGCAGCGCCGTTCACGAAATGGTTCTGACCGACGAAACCCAGGCCGAATGCGCCCGCGAGCACGATTGCCCGCCCGGTCGCGTCTGTCCGCTGGACGGCTATTTCGTCGAACCCTGGGAGCGCACCGCCCTGCCAATCACTGCCGTAACGGGCGGAAGATCCGCTCCGTCATGAAATGAAAAGGGCCTGCACCACGGTGCAGGCCCTTTCATGAATCCTGGTGCCGGAGATAGGAGTCGAACCTACGACCTTCGCATTACGAATGCGCTGCTCTACCAACTGAGCTACACCGGCACTGGCCTCTGCCTGCCGGGTTCCGCGATTGCGGACTTTCCGGACGTTGGCTTCAGCACAGCGTAGAATTATAGCTTTTTCGCCGCCGCCGAGGCAACGCCCAACCACGATGAACCTCTTGCGCGCGCTCGCCACGGTCAGCGCCTTGACCCTGCTTTCGCGAATTCTCGGCTTTGTCCGCGACTTCGTCATTGCCCGCGCTTTCGGCGCGGGCATCGCCAGCGACGCCTTTTTCGTCGCCTTCAAGCTGCCCAACCTGCTGCGCCGGATGTTCGCCGAGGGGGCGTTTTCCCAGGCTTTCGTGCCCATTCTGGGCGAATACCGCAACAACTGCCCTCCAGAAGAGACGCGCAGCCTGGTCGACCATGTCGCCACGCTCTTGTCCCTCGCGCTCTTCGTCATCACGGCCATTGGCGTCGCCGCGGCCCCCATCCTGGTCTGGATCTCCGCGCCCGGTTTCAGCGCCGACGCGGGGAAGTTCGAGCTGACCGTCGCGCTGACCCGCATCACCTTTCCCTACATCCTGTTCATGTCGCTGGTCGCGCTGGCCGGCGGCATTCTCAATACCTGGAGCCGTTTCGCGCTGCCGGCCTTCACGCCGACGCTGCTCAATCTGGCCTTCATCGGCATGGCGCTATTTGCCACGCCCTACTTCGACCCGCCGGCGCTAGCCCTGGGCTGGGCGGTATTTCTTGGCGGCCTCATGCAATTGGCAATCCAGTTGCCGGCCTTGCGCAAAATCGCCATGCTGCCCCGGCCGACGCTGAACTGGCGGGCGGCCTGGGCCGATCCCGGGGTGCGGCGCATCGTCACGCTGATGGGACCCGCGCTGATTGGCGTCTCGGTATCCCAGATCAGTCTCTTGATCAATACCGTTTTCGCCTCTTTTCTCGCCGACGGC
>CAZFHE010000423.1:0-2809 GCA_964518615.1 uncultured Dechloromonas sp.
GGCGATGCACTCCCCGGTCGCGCCGCGCTCGCGCGGCGTGTCAGCCAGCAATTCGCGCCCGCCATCGCCGCGAAAAATGGCAACTCGCTGCCCGGCCACCCGTTCGGCGGCAAGTTCGGGCAGCGCCAGCAGGCTTTCCGAATCAAAACGCTCGCTCGGCACGAGGCAATTGCCGATGCCGCGCTCCGCCAGCGCCCGCGCCGTGCCCGGACCGACCGTTGCCGGGCGCAGCGCAGCCGGCCAGGGGAGCAAGCTTGGCAAGGCGTGATCGACGGCATTGGGACTGACGAAAACGGCCCAGGCGTAGTCGCCGAGCCGCGCCGCCGCCTCGGCCAGCGGCTCCGGGTCGGCGGCCGGGGCGATATCGAGCAGCGGGAAGAGCAGCGGCCTGCCGCCGGCCGCCGCGATGGCTTCGGCCAACGGGCCGGCCTGGGCCGCGGGTCGGGTGACCACAATGGTGCGGCCGGCAAGCGGGCCGGAGGGGTTCATCTGTGGTGCGCGAGCTTTTCCAGGATGGCGTCAGCGCCCTGCTCGCGCAACATCCCGGCCAGTTGCCGGCCGAGCGCCTCGTCATCCGCCGGGTCGCCCCGCAATTCGCCGCTTGCCATTTCCTTGCCATCGGCGGTGGAAACGAAACCGCGCAGCCATAGCTGGCCATTGTCGATGACCGCGTAGCCGCCCAGCGGCACCTGGCAACTGCCGCCCAGGGCCCGCGAAAAAGCGCGCTCGGCCTTGACGCAGTGCGCGGTTTCCGGGTCGTTCAGGGGGGCGACGATGGCGGCCATCGCCGCGTCGCCGTCGAGCAATTCGATGCCGAGCGCGCCCTGGCCCGGCGCGGGCAGCGACTCTTCCGGCGTCAGCACGGCCTTGATGCGATCCTTCAAACCCAGGCGGATCAGACCGGCGGCGGCCAGAATGATGGCGTCGTAGTCGCCGGCGTCGAGCTTACGCAGCCGGGTGTCGAGATTGCCGCGCAGGCTCTTGATGGTGAGCTGCGGGTAGCGGGCGCGCAGCAAGGCTTCTCGGCGCAGGCTGGAGGTGCCGACCACGGCTCCGGCCGGCAGTTCGTCGAGTCCGGCATAGCGATTGGAGACGAAGGCGTCGCGCGGATTTTCGCGCGCCGAGATGGCGGCCAGCACGAAGCCTTCCGGCATCACCATCGGCACGTCCTTCATGGAATGCACGGCCAGATGGGCGCGGCCTTCCTGCATCGCCACTTCCAGTTCCTTGATGAACAGCCCCTTGCCGCCGATTTCGGCGAGCGGCCGGTCGAGAATCTGGTCGCCCTGGGTGGTCATGCCTAGAATGACGACTTCCGCCCCCGGATTCAGGGAAGCCAGCCTTCCCTGAACATGGACGGCCTGCCACATGGCAAGGCGGGATTCACGGGAGGCGATGATGATCTTCGACAAAGCGGACATGAAACGGCGCACCACGGAACACGGAAAGACGGGCATCTTAGCATGAGCGCACAAGCCCCTTTTCCGACCCAGATCAAAGCGCCGGACCAGCGCCCTGAACATCCGGATTTCTGGGACAAGCGCTTCGGCCAGCGCGTCACCCCCTGGGATGCGGGCGTCGCGCCGGCGGCGCTCAAGGCCTTTGCCGCCGCCCGGGCGAAACCCCTCGCCACGCTGATCCCTGGCTGCGGCAGCGCCTGGGAAGCCGCCCATCTGGCCGATGCCGGCTGGCCGGTGACGGCGCTCGACTTCTCGCCGGCCGCTATCGCCAAGGCTCGCGACATCATCGGCGCGGCCCGCGTCGAACTGCTTTGCGCCGATTTCTTCAGCTTTGCGCCCGAGCGGCCCTTTGACCTCATCTACGAGCGCGCCTTCCTCTGCGCCCTGCCGCGCAAGCTGTGGGCCGACTGGGCGGGGCGCATCGCCGAACTGCTGCCGCCCGGCGGCCTGCTGGCCGGTTATTTCTTTATCTGCGACCAGGTCAAGGGCCCGCCATTCGGCATCCTGGCGGAGCGGTTGGCTGAACTGCTGACCGGCCATTTCGTCCTCGTCGAAGACGTCCCGGCCACCGATTCCCTGCCCATCTTCGCCGGGCGGGAGCGCTGGCAGGTGTGGCGGCGGCGCTAGCGGCTTCGCCCGCGATTAACGCGCTAGCGCCCCCGCTTGAGGCTCAAATGGAAACTGACCCCATCCGCTTCATTCATCGCGCGGATCGTGCCCCCCATTTTGGCCATATAGGTTTTCGCCACGAACAGCCCTTGGCCGCGCCGGCCTTCTCCGCCGGTTGAGCCGGAAAAGCCGTAGGCAAAAATCTTGTCCAGCCATTCGGGCGCGATGCCGGGGCCGGTGTTGTGGACGTTGATCGAAACACTGCCCGGTTCCGTTTCGCCATCGAGGTCGAGCGCCAGGGTGATGGGCGTATCCGGTTCGCGGTGGCGATCCGCGTTCTTGAGCAGATGTCCGATCACGTCTTCGAGCGCGTATTCATCGGCGCGCACTGGCACGGGAGCGCCGCGCGGAATGTAGATGACGTTTTCAACGCCGATATGCGAGGCGTTGCCGGCGATGTTGGCGAGAAAGCGATCGAGATCGAGCGTTGCCAGCGCCACGGCCGAGGATTGGAGGGCCTCGCTCGGGCTGGCGCTGCCGTAGAGCACGCGGATGGCCTGCTGCATGCGGGCCAGATAGCGGTAATCAGGGTCTTCCGGGTTGCCGTGCAGCGCGAGCAAGGATTGCAGGGGCGACATGATTTCATGTCCCACGGCGTGCCATTGCTCTTTTTCTTGCGCCACGCGGATGCGTTCCCGGCTGGCGTCTTCCTTGACGCGGGCCAGCAGCCAGTCCAGCCG
>CAZFHE010000424.1:0-2886 GCA_964518615.1 uncultured Dechloromonas sp.
GCGCCGGGTAGCCTTGCTGGCAGAGCCAGGCGGCGGTGTCTTCGACCTTCTTGCGCGACAGGCAGTAGACGATGCCGGCCTGTCCCTTGCGTCCGGCCAGAAAGCCGAGCAATTGCTGGCGGGCATTGTCTTTTTCGACCACGGTGTAGCGGATATTGGGGCGGTCGAAACTGGAGAGAAAAACGCGCGCCGCGCCAAGGCCCAGGCGGGAGAGCATTTCGTTTTGGGTCGCCTGATCGGCGGTGGCGGTCAGGGCGATGCGCGGCGTTTGCGGGTAGCGCTCGTGCAGGGTCGAGAGTTGCAGGTATTCCGGGCGGAAATCGTGGCCCCATTGCGAGACGCAGTGCGCCTCGTCGATGGCGAACAGGGCGAGCTTGCCAGCCTCGTACAGCGCATCGAGCAGGGCGAGGGTGCGATCGAGCAAGAGGCGCTCGGGAGCGATGTAGACGAGGTCGAGCGCGCCGGAAAATATGGCCTGCTCAACCGCCTGGGCGTCGCGCCAATCGAGGGTCGAATTGAGGCAGGCGGCCTTGACGCCGAGCTGGGTCAGGGCATCGACCTGATCCTGCATCAAGGCGATCAGCGGCGAGACGACGATGGCACAGCCGGGGCGCAATAGCGCCGGAATCTGGTAGCACAGGCTTTTGCCGCCGCCGGTCGGCATCAGCACCAGGGCGTCGCCGCCGCCCGCGACGTGATTGATGATTTCGGCCTGATCGCCGCGAAAGGCGGGATAGCCGAAAACCTCCCGCAAGAGGGAAAGCGCGGGGTCGGCGCGGGTCACGGGTTCACGCGGTCAAGCGCTTGCCAAGGCGCGGACTTAAGCCGCCGGCAGGATGGCTTCGCGCTTCAAGGCCGCGCCGTCCCAGACCAGGCATTCGCCGCGATCCTCGCGCCAGTCGGCGAGCACCCAGCGCTCGACGTGGATGCCGTCGACGATGTGATCGTGTTTTGCCGGCTGGTGGGTGTGGCCGTGGATGAAGGTGGCGTAGCCGTGGGCGCGCAGGAAATCGTCGATGGCCGCCCCTTGCAGATCGCTGTAGGAATCAGCCTGACTGGCCGCGCTGGCGGCGCGCATCTGCGCGGCCAGCGCCCGTCGCTCGGCGAGCGGTTTCTTGATCAAGGCGGCCTGCCAGGCGGGATCGCGCACCTGGGCGCGAAAGGCCATGTAGGCGGCATCATCGAGGCAGAGCGCATCGCCGTGCGACAGCGCGAATTGCCATTCGGGCGTCGATAGCACGGTCGGGTCGGCCAAGAGGCGGATGCCGGCGGCGGCGGCGAAATCCGGGCCGATCAGGAAATCGCGATTGCCGGGCATCAGATGGATGGCGAGGCCGCTGCCGGCGGCGGCGCAGAGCGCAGCGACGATGGCGGCGTGATGGGGATCATCGAGGTCGTCATCGCCAATCCAGGCTTCAAACAGGTCGCCAAGGATGTAGAGCGCCTCGGCCTCTCGGGCGCGGCCGGCGAGAAAGGCCAGAAACAAGGCCGTCGCCCCGGGCGAGCGGGGCGACAAATGCAGATCGGAAATAAAGAGAATCAAACGATTTCCGCTTTTTCGATAATCACGTCCTCGGCCGGCACGTCCTGGTGAAAGCCCTTGTTGCCGGTCTTGACGGCGCGAATCTTGTCCACCACGTCCATGCCCTCGACCACCTCGCCGAATACGCAATAACCCCAGCCCTGGCCGGCGGGCGATTTGAAATCGAGGAAATCGTTGTCGACGACATTGATGAAAAACTGGGCGGTGGCCGAATGCGGGTCGTTGGTGCGGGCCATGGCGATGCTGCCGCGCTTGTTTTTCAGGCCATTGGCGGCCTCGTTCTCGATCGGGGCCTGGGTGTCCTTCTGCTTCATGCCGGGGGTCATGCCGCCGCCCTGGATCATGAAATCCTTGATCACGCGGTGAAAGACCGTGCCGTCGTAATGGCCGGATTCGACATAGGACATGAAATTGGCAACCGTTTTCGGCGCTTTGTCGGCATTGAGTTCGAGGCTGATTGAGCCGTGGTTGGTGGTGAGTTTGATCACGAGGAATCCTTATTTGTCGGAGAGGATTTTGACGCTCTGGATGACCACGGGGGTGGTCGGAACGTCCTGGTAATAGCCGGCGTTGCCCGTCGGCGTCTTGGCGATTTTGTCGACCACGTCCATGCCGGCGGTGACCTTGCCGAACACGGCATAGCCCCAGCCGCGCGGGTCGGCGCTGGTGCGGTGATTGAGAAAATCGTTGTTTTTCAGGTTGATGAAAAATTGCACGCGGGCCGAATGCGGATCCTGGGTGCGGGCCATGGCGATGGTTCCGCGATCGTTTTTCAGGCCATTGGTCGCTTCGTTCTCCAAGGCCGGCGTCAGGGTTTTCTTTTCTTCCATGGCCTTGTTGAAGCCGCCGCCCTGGATCATGAAGCCGTCGATGACGCGGTGGAAAATGGTGGCTTCGTAGAAACCGTGCTTGGCGTTGTAGAGGAACATCTCGACCGTCTTGGGCGCTTTTTCCGGGTACAGCTCCAGCGTGATCTTGCCGAGATTGGTGGTCATTTCCACGGTCGGCGCGGCCCAGGCGGCGGCCGACAGCAGCAGGCCGGCGACCAGGGCAACAGCATGGGCGGATACTTTGTTCAACATCAGGCGCTCCCTTCGTAAATGATTTTCCATTTGCCGTTTTCACGTTGCCAATACTGGCGTTTCTTCATCCGGTTGTTCAGGTTGTTGCTGCGGTAGTCCTGATCGAAGGTGACCACCACCACTTCGTCCTTGCCGGGATTGCGAAATACCGACAGGTTGTCGGTGCTCACCTGTATCCATTCCTTGGCGGCATTGACCTGGGTTTTCTGCGCGGCGAAGGCGGCATAGTCCTGTTTGCCGGCCTTGAAGCGCGGCGAGTAA
>CAZFHE010000425.1:0-3282 GCA_964518615.1 uncultured Dechloromonas sp.
GAGTTTGCCGAACGCTATCCCAAGCTGGCCGCGCAATTGTTGCTGTCCGGCGAGGGCTGCGACGATCCGCACGTCGAACGGATGATTCAGTCGTTTGCACTGCTGGCTTCGCGTGTCTCGAAAAAGCTGGAGGACAGCTACCCGCAATTTACCGAGGCGCTGCTAAGCGTCCTCTATCCGCATTACCTGCGTCCGTTTCCCAGTTGTTCCATCGCCCGTTTCGAACATGCCGGCGGCGACCTGTCGTCGATCGCAACCATCCCGCGGGGTACCGAGCTGCTGTCGCGGCCGATCAAGGGGGCCGTGTGCAAATTTCGCACAGCCTGGGCCGTCGACCTGCTGCCGGTCAACCTGGCGAATCTGGTCTTCGATCCGATCGTCACGGCGCCCAGCGGCGTGCGCCTGCCGTCGACGTGCAATGCCATGCTGTCCTTTGGCTTGGCGGTTCGCGGACAGGCCGAGGGCAGTTTCGCCGCGCTGAAGAAACTGCGGATTTACATCGATGCCGAACCGTCGGTCGCCTCGGCTTTGCGGGATGCACTGTTCCTGCGCTGCCTGAAGATATATGTCGCAGGCGCCGACGAGCGCTGGCGTAGCGTGCCGAATGGAATGATCGGCGAAGTCGGCTTCGGTCAGGACGAAACCCTGATCGACATGCCGGCGAACGCGCACGGCGCCTATCGCTACCTGACCGAATACTTCAGTTTCCCGGAAAAATTCAATTTCTTCGATCTCGACCTGAGCTTGCTGCCATCCACCTTGCTCGCCGAGGGGCAGATCACGCTGCATATCGCCTTGGGTGACCTGCGTGCCGACAGCGATGCATCTCGCCTGCTGCAGACGCTCACGACCCAAAACCTGTGCCTCGGTTGCGTGCCGGTGGTCAATTTGTTTGCCCAGCGCGGCGACCCGATCCACATCAGCCACAAACAATCGGACTATCCCGTTGTCGCCGATGGACGGCGGGCGTATGCCTACGATATTTACTCGATCGATTCGGTGCGACGGGTCCGCCAGACGCAGCAAGGCGAAGAGATCGTCGAATTCCGCCCCTTTTTCTCGCTGCGCCATGGCGAAACACCGGAGGACAGCGGCCATTACTGGTATGCCCAGCGTGACCCGCTGGTCGCCGAATCCAGTCCGGGTTACGAGACCTCGCTATCGATTGTCGATGCCGATTTCGATCCGGTGCAGCCGAAAACGGATGTGCTCAGCCTGCAGCTGACCTGTACCAACCGTGACCTGCCGACCATGATGTCGGTTGGCCTGCCATCGGGCGATCTGTCTCTCGAAGGCGGTTCCAGTGTGCGCACCATCAAGCTGCTGCGCAAACCGACACCGCCCTGCCGGTTCGAGCATCGGCGCAATGCGCAATGGCGGATCATTTCGCATCTGGCGCTGAACCACCTGTCGCTAAGCGGCAACGGCCTTGCCGCTTTCCAGGAAATGCTATCGCTCTATGATCTACCGCGGACGGCGGTATCGCGGCGACAGATCGACGGGCTACGCGCCATCGAGCAGCGCGACCGGACGGTCTGGATGCCCGGCAAGCCGTTCGCCTGTTTCGTCCGTGGCCAGGAAGTCCGGCTGACCATCGACGAATCCAACTTCGTCGGCAGCGGCCTCGATATCTTCGCCCGCTGTATCGACCGCTTTCTCGGTCTTTACGTCAGCCTGAACAGCTTCAGCCAACTAGTCATCATCTCGAACCGAACCGGGGAGGAATTGATCCGATGCGCAGCCCGCAACGGCGAATCGATCCTGGGGTAGTCGAACACAGCTTGCAGGAACCGGAACGTTACGAATTCTTCCAACTGGTTCGCCTGTATGAAGCCGCTTTTCGTGCGCAAGGGGGCGACAGCGTCGGCCAACGTATTCGCTTCGGCAATTCCTTGCGCCTCGGTTTTGCCCCCAGCCAGGTCGATGCTCTGGCGCCGCGCTACCGGCGCGATGCCGATGGCCAGGAAACCGGCGAACTGGAGCAGGTCGAGATCACGCCCAGCTTCATCGGCATGCTCGGCGTCAACGGCACCTTGCCGATTCACTACACCGAGCAGGTCATCCATCACGAGCGTTTCAAACGCGACAAATCAGGGCGCGCCTTTCTCGACCTGTTTACCAATCGTGCCGTCAGCCACTTCTATCGCGCCTGGAAAAAATACCGGCTGGCCATCCAGTACGAAGCCGACCGACACAATCGCTTCCTGCCGCTGATCCTTTCGCTGGGTGGCCTCGGCTTCACTGCGCTGCACCAGCGGATGAACCAGGCGCCAGGACGCGTCCATGATGAATCGATCGCCTATTTCGCCAGCCTGTTGCGCCAGCGTCCAGTTTCGGCGGAAACCTTGGAACGCGTGCTGAGCGGCTATTTCAAGGAAACGGTCCGAATCGAGCAATTCGTCGGCTATTGGTATGCCCTCCCCCGCGAGCAACGCTCGACCTTGGGCGGTACCAATGCCGTGCTCGGCAGCAACATGCTGGTCGGCGAACGGGTCTGGCAGCGCAATCTACGTGTTCGTGTCCATATCGGCCCGCTGAGCCATCCGCGCTACATGGCTTTCCTGCCCAAGGGCGACATCGCGGCGGCGCTGGAAAAGATTTTGACTCTCGCCACCGGTGGCCAGTTCGAATACGAAATTCGTCCCATTCTGCGCGCCGCCGACGTTCGTCCGCTGGCTATCGGAGGACAAAACAGTGGTCGCCTCGGTTACGACAGCTTTGTCCTGACCCGTCCGGAAACCCGCGACCGCAGTGATACCTGTTATCTCACCCATTCCATCCAATAAAGAAACGACAATGAGCACATCCCTCAAGACCTTGATCAGCAAGTTGAACGCCACCTGCCGCCAGGCCGCCGAGCGGGCCGCCAGCCTATGTATGGGGCGCGGCAATTACGAGGTTGATCTGGAACATCTACTGCTAGCCTTGATGGATCAGCCGGGCAACGACCTGATGACCATCCTGCGCCGCAACAACATCAGCCCGACCGGTGTCGAGCGCGAACTGAATCTCGAAATCGACCGCTTCCGCAACGGCAATACGCGGACCCCGGTCTTTTCCCAGCACATTCCCAAACTGTTTGAGCAAGCCTGGCTGATCGCTTCCCTCGATGCCCGCCTGCCGCGCATCCGCTCCGGCCATCTGCTGCTGGCCCTGCTGACCGAGCCGGAACTGTCGCAACTCGCTTTCCGTGGCTCCAGCCTGCTGGCCAAGGTGAAGCTAGAAGAACTCAAGCACAACTTCGACAAGATGACCGAAGGCTCGGCCGAAGCGGCCGAAGTC
>CAZFHE010000426.1:0-5269 GCA_964518615.1 uncultured Dechloromonas sp.
ACCGACACGGCCATTGCCGTGCGCGCGCTTGAAGAGGAAGCGGCGAAGCTCGATGCCGCGTTCGATTTCCTCTGCGTTTTTTACGACGAAATCCATGACGACCGGCTGATCCATGATTTCCTGAGCGCCCGTTTCCCCGGCGTTCCGGTGCTGGGCGGCACGTCGAGCGGCGGCGCGATGAGCGAGAAGGGACTGGGCGGCGACGGTTCCATCGGCCTTTTCGCCGTGGCCGACCCCGATGGGGACTATGGCGTCGGCAGCGCGCAACTGGAGGGCGATATCGCCAGCGCCGCGGAGCGCGCCCTCCATCGGGCGCTGGAACAGGCGGGCTGCCCCGGCGAGTTGCCCGAGCTCATCTGGATTTACCAGGCCCCCGGCCAGGAAGAAGCGGTCATCGCCGGCCTGCGACGCGTGGTCGGCGACCGCTGCCCCATCATCGGCGGCAGTTCGGCCGATAACGCGGTGGCCGGCCACTGGCGGCAGTTGGGTCCGGAAGGCCCGATGACCCGTGGCGTGGCGGTGGGCGTCTTGTTTACCTCGGGCGGAATCAGCTTTGCCTTCCAGGGCGGCTATGCGCCGACCAACACGAGCGGCATCGTCACCCAGGTAGCCGACGCCGCCACGCGCGGCAGCGGCCGCGTCGTGCTGAGCATAGACGGCAAACCGGCGGCCGAGGTCTACAACCGCTGGACCGGCGGCAAGATCGAGCACAAGCTCGCGGGCGGCAATATCCTGATGGAAACGACCATGTTCCCGCTCGGCATCGAGGTGGGCCGGATCGGCGATGTCGCCCATTATCTCGTCATCCATCCCGAGCAAATCCTGGACAACGGCGCGCTGTCCACCTTCGCAAATATCGCCGAGGGCTCGCGCCTCTTCAGCATGCGCGGCGACCGGGGGCATCTGATCAATCGGGCCGGCAAGGTCGCGACCGCCGCCGCCGCTGCGCTGCCGGGCGGGGCAAATAGTCTTGCCGGCGGCCTCGTTGTCTATTGCGCCGGCTGCCGCTTCGCCGTCGGCGAGGAGATGGACCAGGTCTCGGCCGCCATCCGCGAGAGCTTCGGCGGCATGCCCTTCGTCGGCTGCTTCACCTTCGGCGAACAGGGTCAGGTGCTGGGCAGCAATGCCCACGGCAATCTGATGATCTCGGCAATCGCCTTTGGCCGCTGAGCCCATGCGCACGATCGAAGAACTGCGGGAAACCATCGTCTCGATGCAGCGCGAGTTGGATAGGCTGCGCCAGGAGGCCAGCCATTCGCGCACCCTGCTCGACGCGCTCGATGCGCTGTTGGTGGTGTCCGGCGAGGACGATCCCTTTTCCGGCGTCTTCGATGTGCTGCTGCCCATTTTCGATGCGGCGCAGGCGGTCGTGCTGGTCTGTTCCAGCGACGGCGACGATGCCATGGAATGCGTCGCCTCCAATGATGCCAAGCTGCTCGGCTCCCGCTGGCAGGCGGATGCGCGCCTGCAAAAGGCGCTGAAGGGCCGCATCATGGCAACGCTGGGGAGCCATGACGCCGGGGCTTCCACGAAGGGCGATCTCGTCCCCGGCGAGGATCAGCCGGCCCTCTACCTTCCGCTCGCCCAGCATGGCCGGCGCGGCTTATTGCTCCTCTTGCGCGAGCGCGGCAAACCGGGCTTTGACCGCTCGCACGTCACGCTGGCGCAGAAATTCTCCCTGCTCGCCTCGCACGCGCTGGCGGCGCGCGAGGCCCATCACCGCAAAATCGAGAGCCAGCGCCTCAAACAACTGACCGACCAGCTCACCGACAGTCAGCACGCCCTCGCCTACCGCGCCAATCACGACCAGCTCACCGGGCTCCCCAATCGCGCCCATGTGCAGGAGCTGGTCAATGAGCGCCTGTCGCGCAAGCGCCCCGGCGAGAAACTGGCGCTGGCCTTCATTGATCTGGACGACTTCAAGCGGGTCAACGATGTCTATGGCCATGACACGGGCGATGCGCTCTTGCGCGGCGTCGCCGAGCGCCTGCGCGCGCAGATTCGTGGAAGCGACATTCTCGGGCGCATCAGCGGCGACGAGTTCGTCGTCATGCTCGACCCCTTCAGGGAAAGGGGCGAAGTCGTCTCCCTGGTTCAGCGCATCAGCGAACTCCTGCACCAGCCTTTCGATCTCGATGGCATCGAGGTGAAAGGCTCGGGATCCATCGGCGTTGCGCTCTATCCCGTGCATGGGCGCAGCTATGAAGCGCTGCGCCGCAATGCCGATACCGCGATGTACCGGGCCAAGACATCGGCCAAGGGCAGCGTCGAATTCTTCAGCCGCGCGCTCAGCCGCTCCGTATCCGATCGGCAGCGCCAAGAACAGCAATTGCGCGCCGCCTTTGCCGACAAGATGTTCCGCTGCGCCCTTCAGGCCAAGGTCGAGCTCCGTAGCGGCCGGCTCATCGGCTTTGAGCTATTGCTGCGCCGCGTGGATGCCGAAGGCGTCATTCACGCGCCGGCCAGCTTCCTCTCTGCCGCGAGCGAACTCGGGCTGCTCGACGGCATCGCGCTGATGCAGGTGGATGAGCTTCTATCTTGGCTGCCGCGACTCGATCCGCGCTTCGGCGACCATATCGTCTATAGCCTCAATCTCTCCGCCCTTCAGGCATCCCACCCCGGCTTCATGAAAACCCTGATCGGCCGGATCGCGCAATCGGGACGGGCCAGGAATTTCGCGCTGGAACTGACCGAGGAGTCGCTGCTCCGGGCCACGCCCTTCCAGAGCGATATCCTGCCGCTCTTGCGCATGGCGGGCATCGGCATCGCCATCGACGATTTCGGGACCGGCTATTCATCGCTGCCCATGCTCGCCGAACTGACGATCGACGAAATCAAGATCGACCGCTCCTTCATCGCCTGCATCCAGGACCGGCCGAACCAGCAATCCCTCCTGCGCGCCATCGGCTCCCTCGGCCGCACGCTCGGCATCCATCTGGTCGCCGAAGGCATAGAAACCGAGAGCGAGCTCGGCTGGCTGCTGGACCATAGCGACATCCACACCGGCCAGGGCTTTTTATTTCACCGCCCCGACTTCATCCCCGCGCTGCTCGATGGGGGCGATGGACCGCCCCTGTCCGCCATCGCCCAGGCCATCACGGATCGACGCGCCAAACCGGAAACCTGAGCGCGAGGATTTCCTGGAAGCCTCCGAATTACGACAGTTGCGTACGCAATGACCTTGGCCATTTGCAGCAAAAAGAATATTGAATTAAATTGGCATAACCATGGGTTATTAGCCATCGGCAACCCTGACCGGCAGCGCCTTCCGCCATGAAACTTCAGCAATTACGCTACATCGTCGAAATCCGCCGCCAGGGACTCAAGGTCTCCGAGGCGGCGGAAGCGCTGTACACCTCGCAGCCGGGCATTTCCAAGCAGGTCAGGCTGCTCGAGGATGAACTCGGGATCGTCATTTTCGAGCGCAGCGGCAAGCGCTTTACCGGGATCACCGAGCCGGGACGGGTGGTGCTGGACATCGCCGAGCGCATTCTTGCCGAAGCGGAAAATCTCAAGCGCGCCTCGGCCGATTTCTCGCGTGGCGATAGCGGCCGCCTGGCGCTGGCGGCGACCCATACCCAGGCCCGCTACGCGCTGCCGGTCGTGGTCCGCGATTTCATCGAGAGCCACCCCGGCATCAAGCTGGAAATGTACCAGGGCAGCCCGACGCAGATCGCCGAATGGCTGATGGCTGGCAAGGCCGATATCGGCATCGCCACCGAGGCGCTCGACCAATATCCGCAATTGATCACGCTGCCGGTTCGCCAGTGGAGTCATTGCGTGATCGCGCCCATCGGCCATCCGATACTCGAACCGCCCTTGTCGCTGCAAGCGCTGTTGAAGTGGCCGCTGATCACCTACGACACGGCCTTTGCCGGGCGCTCGCGGATCAACCGGGCTTTCGAGCGCATCGAGGCCACGCCCAACATCGTGCTGACCGCGCTCGATGCCGACGTGATCAAGACCTATGTCGCGCTCGGTCTTGGCCTTGGCATCATCTCGGCGCTGGCTTTCGACGAGCGGCGCGACAAGGGCCTCGCGGCTGTCGATGCCAGCCATCTGTTCGAATCGAACACCACGCGCCTCGCCTTGCGGCGCGGCAGCTATCTGCGCCGCCACGATTACGACCTGATCGAGCGATTCGCGCCGCACCTGACGCGCCAGGTGGTCGAACGAAGCCTGCAAGGCGGGGGGGAGGCTTACCAGCTATGACTTTTGCAAAATTCGCGGGGCGCGCCCATCCCTGCCCCCGGGCTCTTCCATTGACATGCCGCGCCATGGTTCTCCTGCTCGCCCTGGCGGGCTGCGGCGCCAACCCCGATGGCCTCCTGCCCGGTTATGTCGAGGCGGATTTTGTCCGGGTAGCCTCGCCCTATGGGGGCCGCCTGATTGAACTCTCGGTCGTCAAGGGGGCCGAGGTCGAACCGGGCGACCCATTGTTCGCCCTCGATCAGGGCAGCGAAATCGCCGCGCGCGACGAGGCCGCCGCCAGACTCGCGCAAAGCGAAGCCCAGGCGCGGGATTTATCGACCGGCAAGCGCCAGGACGAAATCGCCGCCGTCGCCGCCCAGGTGGATGCGGCGCGCGCCGCGCTCAAACTGGCACAGAGCGATCTGATGCGGCTGCAACGCCTTGCCGATGCAAAATTCATCAGCCCCGCCGGGCTCGATGCGCAGGTCGAAAAGGTCCGCGCAGGAAGCGCCCAGCTCGCCGAGGCCGAAGCGCAATTGCGCGTCGCGCATCTGGCCGCGCGCCAAGACCAGCGCGCAGCGGCCGCCGCGGCAAAGAAGGCCGCACAGGCGGCGCTGGCGCAAAGCGCCTGGCTGCTCGCCCAAAAGCAGGTCGCCGCCCCGGTCGCGGCGCGCGTGGACGACACGCATTTTCGCGTCGGCGAATGGGTGCCGGCCGGCTCGCCGGTGGTCAGCCTCTTGCCGCCCGGCCATATCAAGCTGCGCTTTTTTGTGCCCCAGGCGCGTCTGCCCGAGGTGCGCCAGGGCGACATCGTCAAGCTGTCGTGCGATGGCTGCGGCGCGCCGCGCGAAGCGCGCGTCTCCTTTATCGCCGCCCAGGCCGAATTCACCCCGCCGGTGATCTACAGCCAGGAAAACCGCGCCAAGCTGGTCTTTCTCGTCGAAGCCTATCCGCTCGATGCCGAGGGCTTGCGCCCGGGCCAGCCGGTCGATGTGCGGATCGGAGCGGCGCGGTGAGCGCCGCCGCCAGGCTGTCCAGAGGCGGCCTTCTCCTTCCCCCGCTCGCGGGGGAAGGCCGG
>CAZFHE010000427.1:0-2389 GCA_964518615.1 uncultured Dechloromonas sp.
TGACGAGCGCCGCGCCCAGGACGACATGCAAAAGCTGACCGACAAATACATCGCCGAAGTCGACAAGATGCTCGCCCAGAAAGAGGCCGAGCTGATGCAGGTTTGATCGCCCTCCGACGCTGATCTCCAGCCGCATGGCGATTTTTTCCAGTTCGACGCGACAGGTGCCCGACGCGGTGGCCGTGCCGCGCCACGTCGCGGTCATCATGGACGGCAACGGGCGCTGGGCCAAGAAACGTCTGCTGCCGCGCGTTGCCGGCCACGTCAAGGGCGTCGAACTGGTGCGCGAAATGGTTCGCGCCTGTCTTGAGCGCGGCATCGGCTACCTGACGCTCTTTGCCTTTTCCTCGGAAAACTGGCGGCGGCCCCAGGAAGAAGTCACGCTCCTGATGCAGTTGTTCGTCAAGGCCCTGGAGCAGGAGGTCGAAAAACTGCGGCGCAACGGGGTGCGTTTGCGCATCATCGGCGACCTGTCCCGCTTCGATCCGCATTTGCAGGAACTGATTCGCCGCGCCGAAGAGAAAACCGCCGACAACAGCCGTCTGGAACTGACCATCGCCGCCAATTACGGCGGGCGCTGGGACATCATGCAGGCCGTCAACCGGCTTTCGCAGGCTGCCCCGGATAGACTGGGCGCGTGGACCGAGGGTGATCTTGAGCCCTATTTGTCCATGCACTTCGCCCCGGAGCCCGATCTTTTCATCCGCACCGGCGGCGAGGAGCGGATCAGCAATTTCCTGCTCTGGCAACTGGCTTATACCGAACTCTATTTCACGCCGACCCTGTGGCCCGATTTCACGGCCACCGAGTTTGACAAGGCCATTGCCTCCTTCCAGCAGCGCGAGCGGCGTTTCGGCCGGACCAGCGAGCAGTTGACGGAATCTCCCAATGCTTAGAACCCGCGTCATCACGGCCCTGGCCCTGATGGCATTGTTGCTGCCCAGCCTCTTCTGGCTGCCGCAGTCCGCCTGGGCGCTGCTGATGGCGCTATTCATCGGCATCGCCGCCTGGGAGTGGGGCGGGCTGCTCGGCTGGAAGGCGCGCGCGCGCATCGTTCTGGGCCTCTCTGCCGCGCTTGTCTGCGCCGCCTTGTCGCTCTCTGATCCGGCCGCCATCGGCGCTGGCGCGGCCCCATTCGATCCGGGCAAGCCCTGGGCGCTGGCGCTCTATCTGTGCGCGGCGCTGTTCTGGGGGCTGCTGATACCCTTCTGGCTGCGCGCCAAGTGGAAGCTCGGCGGCTTCTCCGGCGTGCTGGTCGGGGCCGTGGCGCTGTTGCCGGCCTGGCTGGCGGCGGTTCAGTTGCGCGCCCTTGGGCCGGGCGTGCTGATCGCCGTTTTCGCGGTCGTCTGGGTGGCCGATATCGCCGCCTATTTCGCCGGCCGGCGCTTTGGCCGGCATAAGCTCGCGCCATCCATCAGTCCGGGCAAAACGCGGGAAGGCGCTTACGGCGCGGCGCTTGGCGTGCTGTGCTATGGGCTCCTGGTCGGTCATTTCTTTTTTTCCGAGCTGATGCCCCTGGCGTTGTGGATTCTCGTGCTGCTCGCGTTGACCGCGGTGGGCATCGTCGGCGATTTGTTCGAGTCGCTGTTGAAGCGCCATGTCGGCCTCAAGGACAGCAGCCATGTGCTGCCCGGCCACGGCGGCGTGCTCGACCGCATCGACAGCCTGACCTCGACCCTGCCCGTCGCCGCCGCGCTGTGGCTGTTTTTTTTGCGGGGCCTCTGATGCATCCGCAGAACATCACGGTGCTGGGTTCGACCGGCTCGATTGGCGCCAGCACGCTCGACATCATCCGCCGCCATCCCGGGCGCTACCGCGCTTATGCCCTGTGCGCCCACCGTCAGGTCGACAAATTGTTTGCCCAGTGCCTGGAATTCCGGCCGGCCTTTGCCGTCGTCCAGGATCAGGCCTTGGCCGCCGATCTGGCCGCGCGTTGCCGGGCAGCGGGTTTGCCGACCCAGATCCGCTTCGGCGTCGACTCCCTGGTCGAACTCTCATCCGCGCCGGAAGTCGATGCCGTGATGGCCGCCATCGTCGGCGCGGCCGGGCTGGAACCGACGCTAGCCGCCGCCCGGGCGGGCAAGAAGGTGATGCTGGCCAACAAGGAAGTGCTGGTCATGGCTGGCGAACTCTTCATGCGGGCGGTGCGCGAGCATGGCGCCACGCTCTTGCCGGTCGATAGCGAACACAATGCCATTTTCCAGTCGCTGCCGGCTGATTTCGGGCGGGGGCTGGAAGCCTGCGGCGTCCGCCGCATTCTTCTGACCGCTTCCGGCGGGCCTTTTCGCAATACCGCCCTGGCCGATCTGGGCCATGTGACTCCGGAAGAGGCTTGCGCCCATCCGAACTGGGTCATGGGGCGCAAGATTTCCGTCGATTCGGCGACCAT
>CAZFHE010000428.1:0-4028 GCA_964518615.1 uncultured Dechloromonas sp.
GCCCATCAGGGCGGCAGCGGCCGCAACGCAAACGCCGCGCCGCCAAATCAGCCCGGCCGCCGCGATAACGGCCGAGACGATTATCCAGATCCAGTCAGTCATTGCTTGCCTCCCGCTTTTTTGCCGCCGCGCGAAACAGCCGCGTACTTGATCCCCGCCCTCGCCAGCACCCCCCGGCTGCTGTGGGCGATCTGGCCGCCGCATGGGCGCTACGCCAAGGCCGCCATCATCCACGACTACCTGTACGACCAGGCCATCGGCGACAAGGCTTGGGCCGATGCTGTGTTCCGCGAGGCGATGGCGGTGCTGGGCGTGCCGCGCCTGAGCCGCACCCTGTTGTATTGGGGGGCGCGCTTGTTCGGGCGGGGGAATTACCAATGACTCGCCGCCGGGCGCTGAGGCGCTCGGCCGCCCGGCCTTGATCCGCGCCGCCTGTTCCCGCCCCAGGGGCGAGCGGGCGAGTTTCCTTGCCAACTCCCGCCCGTCCGGGTGGTAGTAGCGCAGCAGCATGCTCGTGCAGCGCTAAGATCGGCGCGAGCCGGGATGTCGCCTCGTGGCGCAGGTCGTGGAATCGCAGGTCGCGGAAATAGGCCGGATGCGCCCGCCTGCCGTGCCGCTGGCACAGCGCTTCATAAGCCGCCCGCGCCCGGCGGCGTGTGCGGATGAAGGCCCGCGTGACCGCCTCCGGCGACATCGTGAACACCCGGCCCCGCATGGGCCGACCGGCCAGCCAGCGGCGCAGCGTCTCTTGCGCCCAGGGCGTCAGCGGCACGATGCGGGATTGACCGTTTTTGGTATCCGCCAGCCAGACCGTGCCGGTGCGCAGATCGACATGCTCGCGCCGGATGCCGCAGAGTTCCGAACGGCGCATGGCGGTGTTGCGGATGCGGTCGATGGGCCGGGACGCGAGGCGCGTTGCAAGCCAGCGGCGGGCCAGGGATTGTTCGGTGTGGGCGCTTTTCTTGGCCGGGGAAATCTCGGCGAGGTAGCGGGCGATGGCAGCGGCGAGCGTCGGCGGGGTGGGGCGGCGGAGTTTCATGGCGGAATACCTTTCAAGGGAGGGAAAGGCATGCACAAGAACTGAATTGGCGAAAAACCCAAACAATCGAAAGCCCCGGATGCAAACAACATTCGGGGCTATTTGTTTCAACCAAGGGCAACAACATGGAAACCAGGAACCCACTCGATCTGTTCAACCTGATCCCCGACCCGATGCGCGCCGCGATACTGGCGGCCATCGTGGCGCTGCTGCGCATCATCTACGATGACCACGAGCCGCAATGGGCGCGCCGCATCCTCGAATCAAGCCTGTGTGGCGCCATTGCCCTGGGTGCGGCCCATCTGGTCGCGGCACTCGGCATGCCGTCTGACCTATCGATTTTTCTGGGCGGTTCGGTCGGCCTGTTCGGCGCCGACCAAGTGCGTGAATGGGGGCGGCGTGTCGCGGAGGATCGTCTGAAATGAATATCCCTCGCGCCGTGCTGTGCCGCTCGCCATCGACCGACGAGGGAACCTTCGGCGTTCTTGCTTTCGGCGGCCAGGTGGTGCGCTCGCTGGAACTGCCGTGGCGCAACAACACGCGGCAAAAATCCTGCATCCCGGCGGGGATTTACCGCTGTGCCATCGTGCAATCGCCGAAGTTCGGGCGGGTCTATGAGGTTAAGAATGTTCCCGGACGTTCCGCCGTCCTCATCCATTCGGCCAATTTCGCCGGCGACGCCGATCTTGGATACACCACCCACTTGCAAGGCTGCATCGCCCCCTGCGAGCAAGTGGGCTTTATGAAAAACGCCGCCGGGCGGATGCAGCGCGCCGGCCTTGTTTCACGCCCCGCCGTATCCCGGCTCATGTCCTGGGCCGCCGGCCAACCCTTTGAATTGGAGATTACCGAATGATTGCCGCCATCCTATCAATTCTTGGCTCTTCCACCATCGGCTCGCTAGTCGGTGGCCTGCTCGGCATCTGGAACAAGAAAAACGACCTTGAACTGAAAAAACTCGACAACGAGCAGGAGCGCGCCCGCTGGGGCCACGAACTTGAATCCAAGCGTGCCGATCTTGAGATCGTCCGCGCCGAGGCGCAAGGCAACAAGGAAGTCGCCATCATCGAGGGCGAAGCCACAATCAGCGCCGCCCAGATGGCCGCCATCGGGCAAGTCAATCAGGCCGACCGCATCACCGCCGACGAAATCGCCGCCGCCGGCAAGTGGGGCTTCCTCTTGGTACTCAACCGCGCCCTGACGACATTCGTCCGGCCCTCGCTGACCTACATCGTCGGCATGACGGCGGTGGTGGCGAACTGCATTGTCATCCGCTATTTCCTGACGCTTTCTTTTGCCGAGCTTCCACCCGCCGACCAGCTTGATGTCGGCCTGCAAGCCTTCGCCTGGATAACCGGGCAGGCGTCGGCGATGTTTACCTACTGGTTTGTGGCGCGGGGGAGCAGCAAATAGTGGCGTTGCCAAGACCGTAAGCATCGGGTGTGGATGGCAGTTTCTTGGTACAATCTGCTCCGTAATTTTTTTCATGCCTCGCAACCATGCGGGTTTCGGGGCGTAGCAAAATACGGAATTGCGGAGCGGAAAAGCGCCTAAGGCATTGATGCGACAGCAAAATACAGATGCTTTGGGAGCAGAGGGTCGTGAGTTCGAATCCCACCGCCCCGACCAATTCTTTTTCCTTGTTTAGCCCTACCTCAGGCGCCCGTAGCTCAACTGGATAGAGCAGCTGCCTTCTAAGCAGCAGGTCGGGGGTTCGAGTCCCTCCGGGTGCGCCAAGCACGTCACACGAAGGTTTGAGGTCAGACTTGGAAACCCGCGAAAAGCCCCGTAAAATCGGGGCTTT
The DNA here is from genome assembly GCA_964518615.1 of uncultured Dechloromonas sp. Classification (GTDB taxonomy): domain Bacteria; phylum Pseudomonadota; class Gammaproteobacteria; order Burkholderiales; family Rhodocyclaceae; genus Azonexus. The sequence continues at coordinate 2,844 of CAZFHE010000428.1, forward strand.
ATCGTTTGCGACGCCGCAGCGTTCCGCACACTAATCCCACATGAAACAGACTTCACCACGGGGTTGCTGTAGGCACGGATGTAGGCATCGTGTTTTGGGAGGGGCCAGGATGCCTACAAATTCTCTCTCGGACGCCAAATGCAAAGGCGCGAAGCCCGCCGACAGGGCCATCAAGCTGTTCGATGGCGGGGGCCTGTACCTGTTCGTGACCCCCGCCGGCGCGAAGATTTGGAGGCTGGCTTACCGGGTCGGGGCCAAGCCCAAGACCATGAGTTTTGGACCCTACCCGGAGGTCAGCCTTGCCCGTGCCAGGGCCTTGCGCGACGAGGCGAAGGCGACGCTGCGGGAGTGCCGCGATCCGATGGCCGCCCGGCAGACTTCCAAAAAGGGCGTGACGCTGGAGGAGGCCGTGCTGCGGTATTGGCAGGGTCGCCAGGATGTTTCCGATTCCTATCGTACCAGCGCGCTGAGGGGCATCGAAATGCACCTGCTGCCGGACTTGGGGGGGCGGCCCATCGCTGCCATAAGCCGCGAGGACTTACTTGTCCCGCTGAACCGTATGGACGCCGCCGGGCTGCACGTCTATGTCCGCAAGGTGCGTATGTGGGTGAGCCAGGTATTTGATTGGGCGGTTGAGCAGGGCTTGATGCCCTTTAACCCCGCCGCACAGATTCGGACCGAGAAAGCCTTTGCGCGTGCGCAGGTGGAGTCGCTCGCGGCGCTGGAATTGCGAGAGGTGCCAGAGTTCATGGCTCGGCTTTCGATGGAGCACAGGTTGCAGAGCGTGCTGGCCTGCCTGCTGCTGGCCTACACCTGGGTGCGGACCAATGAGATGCGGAGTATGCAGTGGTCGGAGATCGACGGCGATACCTGGGTCATTCCGAGGGGGAAGATGAAGCGAAGGCGCGACCATGTGGTGCCCTTGTCCCGGCAGGCGCAGGAGATTCTTCAGGAGATGAAGGCACGGGATCGCGGATCGGAGTACGTATTCCCCAATGACCGCCGGCTGGACCGACCCATGTCGGAGAACGCCGTGCTGTATCTGATTGGCCGGATCGGCTACGGCGGGAGAATGACGGGCCACGGCTTTCGCAGCATTGGCTCGACGTGGGCCAATGAGCGGGGGTACAACGAGGACGCCATCGAGATGCAGCTTTCCCATTTGCACAAGGACAGGGTTCGAGC
>CAZFHE010000429.1:0-4816 GCA_964518615.1 uncultured Dechloromonas sp.
CCAGCAGGCGGCCAAGCTGGAGAACATGTTCCAGCAGATGGAAGAGGGCGAGGTCAAGACCCTGCCGCTGATCGTCAAGGCCGACGTGCAGGGCTCTCAGGAAGCGCTGGTGCAGACGCTCGCCAAGCTCTCCAACGAGGAAGTCCGCGTTCAGATCATCCACGGCGCGGTCGGCGCGATCAGCGAATCCGACGTGAACCTCGCCCAGGCTTCCGGCGCCGTCATCATCGGCTTCAATATCCGCGCCGATGCCGGCGCTCGCAAGCTGGCCGAGAACTTTGGCGTCGATATCCGCTACTACAACGTGATTTACGACGCCGTCGGCGAAGTCAAGGCCGCGCTGTCCGGCATGCTTTCGCCGGAAAAGCGCGAGCAGATCATCGGCCAGGTCGAAATTCGCCAAGTTTTCCATGTCTCCAGGGTCGGCGCCATCGCCGGCTGCTACGTGCTCGATGGCGTGGTCAAGCGCGGCTCCCGCGTGCGGCTCCTGCGCAACCACGTGGTGCAGTGGGACGGCGAACTGGATTCGCTCAAGCGCTTCAAGGACGACGTCAAGGAAGTGCGCTCCAACTTTGAATGCGGCCTGTCGCTCAAGGGCAATAACGACATTCAGGAAGGCGACCAGCTCGAAGTGTACGAAATCCAGGAAGTGGCGCGCACCTTGTCATGAAGAAAAGGGCATTCCAGCGCAGTGACCGGGTCGCGGAGCAGGTGCGCCGCGACCTGGCCGAGCTGATCCGCAGCGAATTGAAGGATCCGCGAGTCGGCATGATCAGCCTGACGGCCGTCGAGCTGACGCCCGATTACGCCCACGCCAAGGTCTATTTCGCCACCCTCAATGACGAGCATCTGGCCGAGATCGAGCAAGGCTTGAAGCGCGCCGCCGGCTTCCTGCGCCGCGAACTGGGGCGGCGCATCCACATCCACACGCTGCCTGAACTGCATTTCATCCACGACGACTCCATCGCGCGCGGCGCCAGCATGTCGGCGCTGATCGACCAGGCCAAGGCGATCAGCGACCAGACGCCGGAGGATTGAGATGTGGAGTGGGATGGATGGAGCGTAGCGAAATCCATCGCCATATTTTTGCCAGTTTCAGCGCAGGGTTTCCCCGAGCCATTCCCGCCTCCAAACCGCGCAACGGCGGCGCGGGTCCCGCTCTGTAATTTCTACCGGCGTTCCCGCCCGGCCTGAATGTCTTCAAGAATGCTGTCCAGCGTGGGGGGCGTTTCCAGTTGCACAAAGCCGACATCAAGCCCCGAGCGCTTGCTGGGAGAGATCACTTGCCGTAGTTCATAGCTTTTGCCGTTGCGTTTGATGAGAACAGTCTCCGACTCTGCCAAGTCCAGCACAACGGCCATGTTTTCGCGAAATTCGCTGACGTTATATGCACGCATGCTTAGTTCTCCACTGTGACGAGTTGTACGCCCATCGCCGCCGCCGTTCGTTGCTGGGCTTTGTCCAGCGTCAATAACGACGCGCCTTCCGTTAGCGCCAATGCAATCAGGTAAGCGTCATAGCAATAAATGCCTTGCGCCGCGGCGATGGCAAGCGCACTGGCATGATGAGCGTTATCCACGGGATGCAAGGCAATTTCCGTTTGCGTGAACAAATCCCAGATTTGCCCGGCTTGCGCCGGCGTCAGCCGTTGCGGATCCGTCGCTGCCCGCCGCATACGTCCGGAAAGCGCATTGGTGATTTCGTAGGGCAGGGACGCGGGGCTTATCAGCTCAACCCCTGTTGTGAGCTTGAGGATGGCCGCTGCGTGGCTTTCCCGCAAAAGCGTGGCAATGACTGCGCTGGCGTCGATGACTATTTGCTTTGGCATGAGCGCATCTTATCATGTACATCTGTACAAGCATACTCGGAGGCTTTGCTTCCCATGCTCTTGAAGAAGGCGATGCTTTGACTGAAACCGCACCACAAAAACCTAAACGCACCTGGCAACGGGTCGATGGCGTCTTGCTGCTCGACAAGCCGCTCGGGCTGACGTCCAACGATGCCTTGCAAAAGGCGCGTCGGCTGTTTTCGGCGGCCAAGGGGGGGCATACCGGCACGCTCGATCCGGCGGCAACGGGTTTGCTGCCCTTGTGTTTCGGCGAGGCGACCAAGTTTTCCGCCGATTTGCTCGATGCCGACAAGACTTATGAGGCGGCGCTCCTGTTGGGAGTGACGACCGATACCGGCGATGCCGAGGGAGAGGTCGTGGCGAGGGCGGCGGTGACGGTCGATGAAGCCGCCGTCCGTCAGGCGCTGGCGCCATTCAGGGGCGATATCCGGCAGGTGCCGCCCATGCATTCGGCCTTGAAGCGCAATGGCCGGCCGCTCTATGAACTCGCCCGGAAGGGCGTCGAGGTCGAGCGCGAGGCGCGTCCGGTGAGCATTCATGCGCTGGAATTGCTGGATTTTTCCGGCGATAGCCTGAGGCTTCGCGTGCGTTGCAGCAAGGGCACCTATATCCGCGTTCTGGCCGCCGATCTTGGCCGGGCGCTGGGTTGCGGCGCGCATTTGACGGCCTTGCGGCGAACCGCCGTCGGCGATCTCGATCTCGCCAGGGCCGTCACGCTGGCGGAACTGGAAGCGCAGGGCGAGGAAGGACGGATGGCCAGCCTGTTGCCGGTCGACGCCCTCTTGCAATCGCTGCCGCGCGTCGAACTGGCGGGCGAGGCGGCCGAGCGCTTTAGCCACGGCAATCCGGTCGAGCTGCCCGCCGGCCTTACCGGCAAGATTCGCGTCTATGCCGATGGCCGCCTGATCGGCGTCGGCGAGCCGGGCGTGGATACTCGCCTGTGGCCTAAACGCTTGGTGCAATTGGCGGCATAAGCTGATATAATTAGATGTTTTCCGTCGCCAACGGGAAATTGACTTCAACTTGGCGCTTGCTCTATCAAACCGGGGCGGCGTCGTAACCATGAAAGAGGGTTTTGAAATGGCATTCACCACCGAAATGAAGGCCGGCATCGTTGCCGAATACCAGCGCGCCAAGGGCGATACCGGTTCCCCGGAAGTTCAGATCGCGCTCTTGACCGCCCGCATCAATGACCTGACGCCGCACTTCAAGGAGCACAAGAAGGATCACCATTCCCGCCGTGGTCTGCTGCGCCTGGTTTCCCAGCGCCGCAAGCTCCTGGATTACCTGAAGGGCAAGAATATTGATTCTTACCGTACCCTGATTACCCGGCTTGGCCTGCGCAAGTAAGCGAGGCATAGCCCCGAAAGAGCGGCCCGGAATTGTCCCGGCCGCTTTTTTTGTTTTTGCCGCGATGATTTTTGTTGTTGCGTTGTAAGTCGTTGTTATTGTTGTTCATTGTGATGAGAGTGAAAGGAAATTATGTTTAATGTCGTGAAAAAGACTTTCGCCTATGGCGATCACCAGGTAACGATCGAGACTGGTGAAATCGCCCGTCAGGCGAGCGGCGCCGTGTTGGTGTCGATGGAGGAGACGGTCGTGCTGGTGTCCGTCGTCGGCGCCAAGAGCGCCAAGCCCGGTCAGGATTTCTTCCCGCTGACCGTCGATTATCAGGAAAAGGTTTACGCCGCCGGCCGTATTCCCGGCGGTTTCTTCAAGCGCGAAGGCCGCCCGTCGGAAAAGGAAATCCTGACGTGCCGCCTGATCGACCGTCCGATCCGCCCGCTCTTCCCGGATGGTTTCTACAATGAAGTGCAGGTCGTTGCCACCGTCGTTTCGCTGAATCCTGAAATGGATGCCGACATCCCGGCGATGATCGGCGCTTCGGCCGCCCTGGCCATTTCCGGCATCCCCTTCAATGGCCCGATCGGCGCTGCCCGCGTCGGCTACATCAATGGCCAGTACGTGCTGTGCCCGACCCAGAGCCAGCTCAAGGATACCCAACTCGACCTGGTGGTGGCCGGCACCGAATCCGCCGTGCTGATGGTCGAATCGGAAGCCCAGGAACTGCCGGAAGACGTCATGCTCGGCGCCGTGGTTTTTGGCCATACCGAAATGCAGAAGGCGATCAATGCCATCAACGAACTGGTCGAGGAAGCCGGCAAGCCGGAATGGGACTGGCAGGCCCCCGCCAAGGACGAGGCCCTGGTCGCTCGCCTGAAGGAACGGGTCGGCGCCAAGCTGGAAGAAGCCTACGGCCTCACCTCCAAGCAGGCTCGCAGCCAGCGCCTGAAGGAACTCTCCGCCGAAGCCGTCGCCGCTCTCTGTACTGGCGAGGCCGGCGCGCCGGATGCCAATACCGTCGGCAATCTGTTTTTCGAAATGGAAGCCGCCATTGTGCGGGGCCGCATTCTTTCTGGTCAGCCGCGCATCGACGGGCGCGATACGCGCACCGTGCGCTCGATCACCATGCGCTCCGGCGTGCTGCCGCGCGCCCACGGCTCGGCCTTGTTTACCCGGGGCGAAACCCAGGCCCTGGCTGTCGCGACGCTGGGCACCAATCGCGATGAGCAGATTATCGACGCGCTGGCCGGCGAATACCGCGACCGCTTCATGCTGCACTACAACATGCCGCCCTATGCCACCGGCGAATGCGGCCGCGTCGGCTCGCCCAAGCGCCGCGAAATCGGCCACGGGCGCCTCGCCAAGCGCGCGCTGCTGGCCGTGCTGCCAAAGCCGGAGGATTTCTCCTACTCGATGCGCGTCGTCTCTGAAATCACCGAATCCAATGGCTCCTCGTCCATGGCTTCCGTCTGCGGCGGCTGCCTGGCGCTGATGGATGCCGGCGTGCCGCTCAAGGCGCACGTCGCCGGCATCGCCATGGGCCTCATCAAGGAAGGCAATCGCTTTGCGGTGCTGACCGACATCCTGGGCGACGAAGACCACCTCGGCGACATGGATTTCAAG
>CAZFHE010000430.1:0-2071 GCA_964518615.1 uncultured Dechloromonas sp.
CGACGTTCTGCATTACACCGTGGTTGGTGTTGAAGGTGAATTGCGAAGCCTTGGCCAGCAGTTCACGGCAGCGCAGGATGTGTTCGATCAGATGGCGGCCAATTTGCGGGTCGTAGTCTGGGTGCTCACGATAGAGACGCCAGAGCCTGGTCAGGACGCTGATCCGGGCGGCGATGGCGTGATCGTTCCAGAGAAAGCCGCGTGGCAACCAAGCTCTGCGCTCGTAGTCGATGAAGCCGGTCGTGTGCTGTACGGCGGCCGTCAGCCAGCGCTCGTCCCGGCTGATCTCATAGGCGCGGACGAAAATTTCCGTTATCGCCAGGCTGCCGAAATGCAGCGCCCAGGTGGGCAGGCCCTTGTCCAAATCGCGTTGGTTAAAATCGGGGGCCACTGCAATGGCCGGGTAACCTTTGAGTATGAGTTCTCCGGCGTACAGCCGGGTCGCTGCATCGAGTATCTCGGCGTCGTTCATGCGTAGTGGCAAGGCTAGGTTTTGTTCCTCTACCGCGCTTAGCCGGGCGACCGTTGGTTGCACGCGTAACTGCTCCAGCAATTCCGGCGTGACGGTGGGTGATGGTACCCAGTAATGGCTCAGGGGCGGAATCCAGATCGAGGCGATGACGGCGAGCGGCACGATGATGCCGAGAAGCCACAACCATTTGCTTTTCATGGCTTTCCTGGGGTTATCCTGGTTGCACCGGGTCGACCGCCGGTTTGTCGAGGGAATGCACATCGGCCTTGGCTTCCGTTTCCTCCAACCATAGCAGGCGCAACACGACCGCCATCAGGAAGTAGGGTACGTCAAAATAGGCCAAACCGAGGAAGGCACCGCCGACGGCGAAGCCAAGCAGCGACACCTGAATCATCGAGGCCAGCAGGTGGGCGTCCTGCTTCTCTGCTTTGTTCTTGGTCTGTGTGCGGATGCGATTGCAGGCCATCCAGGTCGACAGCCACATGGCAAGATAGATGAACAGGCCGACGAAGCCATGCTGGCCGAGTACCTGGAAGTAAATGCTGTGCGGCCCCTGGATGACATAGGGGTCGGGCGCGTAGAGCAGAAAGAAGGCTTGCGTGGCCGTTTCGAAGCTGCCCCCGAAGAAATTGGCCTTAGCCAAATTGTAGGCCATCCACCAGGCATTGATGCGACCCATGGCCGACTGGTCTTCCTCATAGGTCTGGATGGTGGCCATCCGCTCTTCCCAGCCCTGCGACATCAGCCCGAGCAGAATCGGGGCAAGCAAGAGAATGATCAAGCCGATCCGCCCTTTGTGACGGTTACGTATCCAGAAAAACAGGGTCATTGTGACCAACGCCAGGAGCGCGCCGCGCGAGTGGCTGCCGAGCGCGGCGGTGCCGCAGAGGGGCATCGCTGCGAGCATGCCAAGCCTTAGCCAGCGATTTTCCAGTTTGAAGCGGAGATACCAGAGCAGGGGAATACAAATGATCAGCGCCAGCGCGATTTCGTTATTGCCGCCGATGAAGGTGCCTTCCGGCCCCCAGACGCGATGGGCGCCGGCCGTGAGAATGGTGAAGACGCCGCCCTTGACCCCGTAGTAGCACAACGAGATGGCGATTGCCCAGATCACATAGTCGACCTGCCGGCGGGTGGTGATCAGGCCGTAGACGACGAAGAGCATGAAGTTGATCTTCATCACCTTATTGAACATCTCGTAGTTTTCATTCAGCGCGCCCGAGGCCAGATAGGTGATGCACATCCAGAGGGTGAAGAGCGCAAACCAGACCAGCGGCGCTCGCCAAGGAATCGAAAAATCGGCCCGGCGGATCAGGGCGGCTAGTATGGTGGTGCCGGCGACGGCGGCGGCCACGGGCTTGGTGGCCATGGAGAAACCGAGCAGGTGCGGGTTCAGCACGCTGACGACGATCCACAGGATGGCGCCCATCCAGGGTTGGCGCAACGTCGCAACCAAGCCGGCCAGCAGGAGCAGGGCGATCAGCAGGTCACGCATGTGTTGCGCTCCGTTCGCCGTGCGTGGGGCCCGGTAACGTTCCAGGTTTGGCGACGCCGCCTGGTTGCTTCGGGTATTGCGGTCGTGGCCGTGTCGCCGCCGGG
>CAZFHE010000431.1:0-1832 GCA_964518615.1 uncultured Dechloromonas sp.
ATCTGATGGAAACGCTACGCTCCGGAGCCGACGACGATGCGCTGCGCGAGGCCATCGTCGCCGGCATGGGCATCAAGCCCTTCGGCCACGACTTCACGCAGCAGATGGAAGCGCCCCAGGTGGTGCGCTTCATGTCGATGACCGGCGGCTGATTCGGATCAGGGATAGACCCGGCAGAAGCCGACGCCGGTCACCGGCTCGCTGACAAGGCCAAGCAAGCTGAAAAAGATTGCCAGGCTCACGAAAAAGGCGGCCCAACGGGCCGCCTTTCGATGACGCAGCATCTGCTCCCGGCAGAGTCGCCAGAAATTCATCGAGCGCTCACAGACCGCGTTGCGCGCGCTTACGCTCGATTTCGGTCAGGTAGCGCTTGCGCAGGCGGATCGACTTCGGCGTCAGTTCCACCAGTTCGTCGTCGGCGATAAATTCGACGGCGGCTTCCAGGCTCAACTGGATGGGCGGCACCAGGCGCACCGCCTCGTCGGTGCCAGAGGCGCGGACATTGGTCAGTTGCTTGCCCTTGATCGGATTGACCACCAGATCGTTCTCGCGGCTGTGGATGCCGATGATCATGCCCTCGTACAGCTTTTCGCCCGGATTCACGAACATGCGGCCACGATCCTGCAATTTCCACAAGGCATAGGCCACGGCATCGCCGTTATCCTGCGAAATCAGCACGCCATTGCGCCGCTCGGCGACCTGGCCTTCCTTGACCGGCGCGTATTCGTCGAAAACGTGGCTCATCAGGCCATTGCCGCGCGTCAGGTTCATGAATTCGCCCTGGAAGCCGATCAGGCCCCGCGCCGGAATGCGGTATTCGATGCGCACGCGGCCGCGGCCATCCGGCACCATGTCCTGCATCTCGCCCTTGCGCAGGCCGAGGGCCTCCATGACGCCGCCCTGATGTTCTTCCTCGACATCGACGGTCAGCATTTCATAGGGCTCGCATTCGACCCCATCGACGACCTTCTTGACCACGCGCGGCCGGCCGACCGCCAGTTCATAGCCTTCGCGCCGCATGTTTTCCAGCAAGATGCCCAGATGCAATTCGCCGCGGCCGGCCACGTCGAAGACATCGCTATTCTCGGTGTCATGCACGCGCAGCGCCATATTGGTCAGCAATTCCTTGTGCAGACGGTCGCGAATCTGGCGGCTGGTCACGAACTTGCCTTCGGTGCCGGCCAGCGGACTGGTGTTGACCATGAATTGCATGGACAGCGTCGGTTCGTCGATTTTCAGGAGCGGCAGGGTTTCCGGCTGATCCGGATCGGTCACGGTACAGCCCAGGACCAGATCCTCGATGCCGGTAATCTGGATGATGTCGCCGGCCGAGCCTTCCTCCAGCTCGACCTTGTTCAAGCCCTTGTAACCGAACACCTGGCCAACCCTGGCCTTGAGCGGCTGGCGCTCATGCTCGGCGGCCTCTTCCTCGGTGCCGAACATGACCATGACGTTCTGGCCCGGCTTGACCTTGCCGCGCTTGATGCGGCCAACGCCGATGCGTCCGACATAGGACGAATAATCGAGCGCGGAAATCTGGAATTGCAGCGGCGCATCCACATCGGCATCCGGCGCGGGCACGTGCGACAAAATCATGTCGAACAAGGGCTTCATGTCGACGCGCGGCTGGTCGAGTTCCAGCACCGCCCAGCCATTCAGGCCGGAAGCATAGACGATTGGGAAATCGAGCTGCTCATCGGTCGCGCCCAGCTTGTCGAACAAATCGAAAGTCAGATTGACCGCGTTATCCGGATCGCCGCCCTCGCGGTCCACCTTATTGACCAGCACGATGGGGCGCAGGCCCAGCGCCAGCGCCTTCTTGGTCACGAAAC
>CAZFHE010000432.1:0-3000 GCA_964518615.1 uncultured Dechloromonas sp.
GGTGGCGCGCCACAGGGCGCGGGCGCCGGCCATGTTGCGGCCATGGGTCGAGGTATGGGAACGATATTGCGGCATGGTTTCTCTCCGTCGGGTCGGGCGCCGGAATGCCGGGCGCGAACTATAATCGCTCGATTTTAGCCCACTCTTTCCCGCGATGCTTCTTCACCCCCAGTTCGATCCGGTCGCCTTCTCGCTCGGCCCGCTGGCAGTCCGCTGGTATGGCCTGATGTACCTTCTCGCCTTCGCCCAATTCCTGCTGCTCGGCCGCTGGCTGATCCGCCGTCGCCAGGCCGCATTGACCGTCGAACAACTCGACGACCTCTTGTTCTACGGCATGCTCGGCGTCATCGTCGGCGGCCGCCTGGGCCAGGCGCTGTTCTACGAACCGGGCTATTACTTCGCGCATCCGCTGGAAATCATCGCCGTCTGGAAGGGCGGCATGAGTTTTCACGGCGGCTTTCTCGGCGTTCTCGCCGCCATGGCGCTGTGGGCGAAAAAGCATGGCAAGGCCTGGCTCGACGTCACCGATTTCATCGCGCCGCTGGTGCCGCTCGGCCTGGCCGCCGGGCGACTGGGCAATTTCATCAATGGCGAATTGTGGGGCCGCGTGGCCGATCCGGCCCTGCCCTGGGCGATGGTCTTTCCGCAAGCCGGCGATCTCGAAGCGCGGCATCCCTCCCAGCTCTACCACATCGGCCTGGAGGGCTTCGCGCTATTTGCCATCCTGTGGCTGTACCGTCGGCAATCTCGGCCGCGCGGCGCGGTCTCGGGCGTCTTCCTGATCGGCTACGGCGCTTTTCGCTTCATCACCGAGTATTTCCGCGAACCGGATCACGGCATCTTCGGCCAGTCCTACACGGTCAGCATGGGCCAGTGGCTGTCGCTGCCGATGATCGCCGCTGGCCTGCTGCTACTGCTTCTGGCCCATCGGAAGAAGTCCCTATAATGGTGAACACCCCTTTCCACTCACTGACAGGAATCCTCTCATGACACGTCCGTTCAAGGTTCTCGGCATTCAGCAAATCGCCATCGGCGGCCCATCCAAGGACAAGCTGCGCACCCTGTGGGTCGACATGTTCGGCCTCGACGTCACCAGCACCTTCCAGTCCGAGCGCGAAAATGTCGACGAGGACATCTGCGCCATGGGCAGCGGCCCCTTCAAGGTCGAAGTCGACCTGATGCAGCCGCTCGATCCGGAAAAGAAGCCGGCCGTTCACGCCACCCCGCTCAACCACGTCGGCCTGTGGATCGACGATCTGCCCAAGGCCGTCGAATGGCTGTCGGCCAATGGCGTGCGCTTCGCGCCGGGCGGCATTCGTAAGGGCGCGGCCGGATTCGACATCACCTTCCTGCATCCCAAGGGCAATGAAGAATTTCCGATCGGCGGCGAAGGCGTGCTGATCGAACTGGTGCAAGCGCCGCCCGAAGTCGTCAGCGCCTTCGCCAAACTGGCCGGCCAATAAAACAGGCGTTAGGCACTGTGAATCAGCTTCCTGAATCTGAAAGAAAGGCTAAGGTGAAGGCTTGGCGGGAAAGTGAGCGTGCCAGGACTCGTTTGCTCTTTCCACTGAAAGACGCCGATTTGGAGAGATTCTTCGAGAGTCTCGAAAACCTCCAAGCTGAACATGGCTGCTTCCACGATATTCGCCATTCCTTACACGTCATTCGAGCCATGGGTCTGCCAGAGGAGGAGGCCGATTCCTTGCTGGATTGGTGCAATGAGCATGGCGGCTACTGCGATTGCGAGATTGCGGGCAACACATACGAGTATTGGCAAAGCAATCGTGGTTACGCCTAACTTGGGCATCAGGCTTCTGGATATGCCAACATTCTCATAAGTGGTGTTATGGGTCACCCTATGAAAATCCGCATCAACACAGGGGTTTGCAGAAGTTGCCCAGACACTGTCGGCGAGAAGGTTAGTAAGTTACATGATCATTGACCACATCGGCCTTGTCGTAAGCGACTACTCGCAAAGCAAAGCCTTCTTCACTCATGCCCTTGAGCCTCTCGGTATTACTCTTATCATCGAGACTGAAGGCATAGCTGGCTTCGGGAAGAATGGCAAGCCGGAGTTCTGGCTTGGTACGCATTCCCTGGCACAAAACCCGATGCAAATCGCCTTTGCCGCCGAGAGCAGGGCACAAGTCAGTGCATTCTATGAGGCCGCTCTCAAAGCCGGAGCAAAGGACGGTGGCCCTCCGGCTATTCGCGAGGCTGATCACCCCAACTACTATGGAGCGTTCGTCATCGGCCCCGGTGGTCACATCATCGAGGCCGTATGTCATCGGCCGGAAGCCGATCCGTTGGCATCAACCGCAGAGAACCCAGCAGCGAAAAAGAAAGGTTTTCTGCGGCCGCTCCGAATAATCGCCAATATTCACTTGCTCATGGGCATTGCCAGCCTGGGCATTGCCAGTCTGGTTGCTGCAGGAGTGGTGTTCTTCTCAACCGTCGGGAGCGAAGTTTATTCAGCCTCTGACGTTTCTCTTGAGCTTGCTGTGGCGGGTTTCATTTTGGTCTTCATCGGTGCCTTAATGAAAATAGTTCCCAAAATTTGGTAACCACCCGACAATTAATTCAAACCGGACGCGCTAAATGTGGGGAGGTGAGCGTTTTGGCACATGCCAATGCCGCCACTGAAAACCGGGGATGGGCGCAACCATGCGGTATTCAGCAGGATGGGGCGCCAAAAACGGCGGCCGACAAAGTAATCGTTTGATCTGGAAATGGAATCAAGTCGGAAGCGGCGCAGAGCCGGTCTAGCCGAAACAATCGAACTCTACGGCCTGACGTATCTGGCCCGCGGCCTGACCGAACGGATCGGCGGCGATAGCGATCTTGAAAATCCGGCCACCCGGGCCGACCTGGAAAGCCGCCTGCGGCAACTGCGCGACACGCTGGCCGCCCTCGCCATGTTGTTGTCATGATGGGCGGATGATCTCCACCGCCAGATGCCGCCCCGGAGCAAGCTCGACTTCCTCGGTACGGATCGCGATG
>CAZFHE010000433.1:0-2451 GCA_964518615.1 uncultured Dechloromonas sp.
AACGCGCAGGCCGGCATCGCGCAGCGCCTTCTTGACCGGCTGCAAGGTTTTCGACACCAGGGTCTGGGAAATGGCGGCGAAAGCGGGACCATCGAGTTTCAGATCGACGATCTCGCCGGTCGACAGGCGGGCGGTGATGGGGGCTTCAGGGTTCAGGGTCAGGAATTCCTTGGCTTCGCGGCAGCGCATCATCAGGAGCCGGGCATCTTCCGGCGTCAGCGGTTGCAACCTCGCCTGCTCGACCACCCAGCAATAAATGCGGTGATCGAAATCATCGCCGCCCAGCGCCGAATCGCCGCCGGTGGCCAGAACCTCGAAAACGCCCTTGGTCAGCCTGAGAATGGAAATATCGAAGGTGCCGCCGCCCAGGTCATACACCGCATAGACGCCCTCGGCTGCGTTATCGAGGCCATAGGCGATGGCGGCGGCGGTCGGCTCATTCAACAGGCGCAGCACATTCAGCCCGGCCAGGCGGGCGGCATCCTTGGTGGCTTGGCGCTGGGCATCGTCGAAATAGGCCGGGACGGTAATCACCGCGCCGACCAGATCGCCGCCCAAGGCCGCTTCGGCGCGGGCCTTCAGGCTCTTGAGAATTTCTGCCGAAATCTCGACCGGACTCTTGACGCCCGCATGAGTGCGCAGCTTGACCATGCCCGGCGCTTCGACAAAATCGTAGGGCATGGCTTCGACATGGGCGATGTCAGAAAGCCCGCGCCCCATGAAGCGCTTGACCGAAACAATGGTGTGGCGCGGATCGACCGCCTGATTTTTCTGCGCATCAAAGCCGACCTCGGCCGAGCCATCGGCATGGTAGCGAACGACCGAGGGCAATAGCGGCCGCCCGCGCTCGTCATTTACGCAGACAGCCAGACCGCTCCTCACGGTGGCGACCAGCGAATTGGTGGTGCCAAGATCAATGCCGATCGCCCGCTTGTGCTCGTGCGGCGCCGGGGATTCGCCGGGTTCGGCGATTTGAAACAGAGCCATATTTATGTTTCCAGCGATGCCAGGGCATCGTCGATTTCAGAGAGGAGCTTTTCCAGGAACATCAGGCGGCGCACCCGGTCGGCGGCCAGCGCGAAATGCCTTTCGTCGTCCAAGAGACGCCCGATTTCGTCGTAACGCCCGGCCAGATCGCCATGCAGCCGGTTATGCAGGCGCTCAAGCTCATGATGGTCGCCGCCGGTTCGCGCCTCCATCACCGCCTCGCGCCATTCCATTTGTTCGATCAGAAAATCGGCGGGCATCGCCGCATTGTTCTCGGCTTGCAGGTCGTGGCCCGCCAGTTCCAACAAATAGCGCGCCCGGCCAAGCGGCTTTTTCAAGGTCTGGTAAGCCTCATTGACCCGGGTCGCCCACTGCATGGACAAGCGCCGCTCGGATTCCGAAGCATGGGCGAAACGATCCGGATGCACCCGGGCCTGCACGTCGCGAAAACGCGAATCGAGTTCCGACACATTGAGCCGGAAAGCTCGCGGCAGTTCAAACAGAGAGAAGAAATCGGCGGTCAGGTCCAACAGTGTCCTCGGCCATGCGACGCATCAGGATGCGATAAAAAAGCGAAGGCGGCGCCAAGCGCACCGCCCCCAAGACAGCAGATAGGCAGGCAGGGTTCAACAAGACCCCGCCGGGCCTTCTCACTCGCCCCGCGCCAAAGGTCGCGGGCAAACCGTCCGAGCGATATCAGACCTCACTTGATAAGACGGATGGCAAAAGGCGCTCTGAAGGTCTTGCCATTGGAAGCATCCACGGCGCCCATGATGCAGAACACCAGGTTGCATATCCAGGCAGCCGTGATCACCAATAAACCGATAAAGACGAAGCTCAGAATCACGCCGGCGACAAGGGTAATCATCATCGTGATCGACCAGTTCAAGGCTTCCTTGGCCTGATCTTGTACGTATGCGTCATCCTTCTTGACCAGATAAAAAATCAGTCCGGGAATGAATCCAAAAAAAATGGTCCCTATCCATGTCAAGAGAGCAAAATTTTTCGAATCCTGGGTTAGCGCTACGGATTTCTCGGTTTCCACATCGACCCCCTTTTCAAATTGTGACAATTCAAAGGCCGTCACGACGCCCAAGGACGACTACACATTAAAAGACTCGCCGCAACCGCACTGATCCTTGACATTCGGGTTGTTGAACTTGAACCCCTCGTTCAAGCCTTCGCGGGCAAAATCCAGTTCCATGCCATCGAGGTAAGGCAGGCTCTTGGCATCGACGACGACCTTGACGCCGGCGCTCTCGAACACCAGATCGTCCTCATTCACCTCATCGACAAATTCCAGCTTGTAGGCCATGCCGGAACAGCCGGAAGTCCGCACGCCCAGGCGCAGCCCGATGCCCTTGCCCCGCTTGGCCAGAAAATTATTGACATGTTTCGCCGCCGTGTCGGTCAAGCTGATGCCCATGTTCATTCTCCGTGCTTTTTCTTGTAATCCGCGACGGC
>CAZFHE010000434.1:0-3041 GCA_964518615.1 uncultured Dechloromonas sp.
GGCTGCCGACTGTGACCGCCCCGGCACAGGCGGCCTTCACCGTGAAGTCGAGGCCGCGCTCCTTCATCAGGGGCTCCACGGTCTGCGCCGCCTCAGAGAGCCAGTCGCCGGCCTCGATCACATCGCGGCCCATGCTCTCGCCCCGGGCAAAGAGCAGCACATCCTGAATCAGGCGTTCGAGCCGGCGCAACTGCCCGCCGGCCTTGGCCGAAAAGCGCTCGCGCAATTCGTCGGAAAGTCCGGGCTGGCCCAGATTGGCGGTATGCAATAGCGCGGCGGCCAGCGGCGTGCGCAACTGGTGCGCCAGGGTCGCCGCCATTTCGCCCATCGCCGCCAGGCGCTGGCTGCGCTCCAGTTCGGTCTGCATCCGGTGCGCCTCGGTCACATCGTGTATCAGCATGATCTTGCCGCCGCCGGAGGCGATCAGGCTTTCGGCCATCGACACGCGAGATTCGCCGAAAAGCCATTCGCCGACCGTCAGCGTGGGTTCGAGATGATCGCGCACGACATCGCCCCAGTGCCGGCCAACGATATCCGGGCCAAACAGCGCGAGCGCCGCCGGGTTGCCGGCGACGACCACGGCATGGACATCGAGCAGCACCACGCCGGCCGGCAAGGCGTCGAGCAGCGAGGAGAGGCGTTCGGACAAGGCTTCCTTTTCCTCGAACTGCCGGCGCAGCTTGCCATTGGCGATGGCCAGCTCCTCGGTCAGCGAGGCGACGCGCCGCTGCAAAGCCTCGTAAGCCTGGGTCAATTCGGCCGAGACCTGGTTGAACATGGCGAAGGCGCGCTGCAAATCCGCCGCGCGCTGCCGATCGGTCGTCAATTCGCTCGCCTTGCTGTCGATAGGGGCCTCGGGAACGCCGGGCGGGGCAGGATGCATCAAAAAAGATAAGGGGAATTCAGCCTTGGCAATAGTAGAATATTTCTCGAAAAATTTGGCTTCCCGATTGATTCTTCTTCTTTTTTACCGCATTTCCACCGGGCATTGATGGCAGAGACAACAGAAACCACGGCAGACAGCAGAGCGGGCGGCAATCCGGCGGAGCGTCTGCGCGCGGCCTTCAACCGCCTCTCCGAGCAGCAGAAAATTTTCTTTCTGGTCGGACTCGCCGCCATCGTCGCCATCATCGTCGGCTCCATTTTGTGGAGCCGGCAGCCGGACTGGAAGGTGCTGTTTTCCAATCTTTCCGAGAAGGACGGCGGAACCATCGCCAGCATTCTCGAAACCCAGAACGTTCCTCATCGCTACAGCGACAATGGCGCTCTGCTGGTACCGGCCGACCGCGTCCATGAGGTGCGCCTGAGGCTCGCGTCTCAGGGCCTGCCGCGCGGCGGCCTGGTCGGCTTTGAATTGATGGAGAACCAGAAATTCGGCACCAGCCAGTTCGCCGAGCAGGTCAATTACCAGCGCGGCCTCGAAGGCGAATTGGCGCGCACCATCCAGTCCATCGGCGCGGTGCAGTCGGCGCGCGTGCATCTGGCCATTCCCAAGCCCTCGGTCTTCGTCCGCGACGACCAGAAACCAAGCGCCTCGGTGATGCTCAGTCTCTATCCGGGACGGGCGCTGGACGGCGGCCAGATCGCCGGCATTTCCCACCTGATTTCGTCCAGCGTGGCCAACCTGCCCATCACCAATGTCACGGTGATCGACCAGAACGGCACTCTGCTGACGCAATTGAAAAGCGCCGCCGCCGCGGGCCTCGACGCGGTGCAATTGAAATATGTGCGCGAAATCGAGGAAGGCGTCATCCAGCGCATCGAAACCATCCTGAAGCCAGTGCTGGGCGCAGACAACTTCAAGGTGCAGGTCGCCGCCGATCTCGATTTTTCGCACAGCGAGCAGACGGCCGAGACCTTCCGTCCCAACCCGACGCCGGAAAGCAGCGCCATCCGCAGCCAGCAGAGCAACGAGACAGCCAGCGTGAACCAGGCGGTCGGCGGCGTCCCCGGCGCGCTATCCAACCAGCCGCCGGTTCCGGCCACGGCCCCGCTGACCCTGCCCAATGTCGGCGGTCTGCCGGGGCCGGCGGCCCAGCCGCCAAGGCCGGGCGAGGAGCCAGGACGCATCGCGCTGGGCGGCATCACCGCGCCCCTGACCCAAGTCGCGCCGCCCTTGAGCGCCAACAAGAACACGATCACCAATTACGAGATCGACAAGACGGTCCGCTACACCCGGCAGGCGATGGGCGAAATTCGCCGCCTGTCGGCGGCTGTCGTGGTCAATCATCGCAAGGAAATCGGCAAGGATGGCAAGCTGGTCGCCCGTCCGCTGCCGGAAGCCGAGATGAAACAGATCAACGAGCTGATCCGCGAGGCCATGGGCTTTAGCCTCGAGCGCGGCGATACGCTGTCGGTGGCCAACGCGCCCTTCACCGAGGAAACCGTCCGGATCGAGGATAGCCGGCCGCTGTGGAAGGATCCGGAGAACATTTCCTACATCAAGGACCTCGTCAAGATTCTGATCATCGCGGCCATCATCGCCCTGCTCTTTTTCAAGATCATTCAGCCTTCGCTGCGCACCATGTTCCCGCCGCCGCCACAAGAAAGCGACGAGGCGGACGAGGGCGGCGCTTCCGACGAGGCGGACGAGGACGGCGTCGAGGTCCATCTCAACAGCTACGCGGCCAAGCTGCAAAAGGCCCGCGACATCGCCAAGAACGATCCGAAGGCGGTCGCGAACATCATCAAGGACTGGATGGGAAGCAATGGCTAACCTCGACGCGGATCTGGAAAAAAGCGCCACCCTGTTGATCGCCATCGGCGAGGAAGAGGCGGCCGAGGTATTGCGCCTGCTCGGCCCGCGCGAAGTGCAGAAACTCGGTCATGCCATGGCCTCGCTGAAATCGGTGCCGCGCGTCAAGGTCGAGGCGGTGCTCGACGAATTCCACCAGATCATCACCGAACAAGGGGCCGTTCATGTCGATACCGACAATTACATCCGCTCGGTGCTGACCAAGGCCCTAGGCGATGACAAGGCCGCCAACCTCATTTCGCGTATCCTGCAAGACGGCGAAACCGCGGGCATCGAGGGCCTGAAA
>CAZFHE010000435.1:0-3107 GCA_964518615.1 uncultured Dechloromonas sp.
AGAGGGGGGCCGAAGGCCGGGAGAGGGTAAGCGGCGCATCCATGTCGGCAGCTTTTGGTTCGGGCGCGCTGCCCTCTCCCCCAGCCCCTCTCCCGCCAGCGGGCGAGGGGGGCGACGCGCGTGGGGGCGGGAGTCTGTGCTTGTACACTTGAATCAAAACCGCTCTAGCCCGCAAGCGGGGGAGGGCGGCTTCTCTCGACTCAGCGGCCAAAGGTCGCATCCACAATCTCCATCAGCGCCGTCACCGTTTCTTCCTCGTCGGTCAGGCTTTCCACCAGGGCGGCGCGGCAGGCGGCGGATACATCGAGGCCGGCCCGGATGAGGCTCGCGGCATAGACCAAGAGGCGGGTGCTGGCGACTTCTTCCAGATCGCGATCCTTGAGCGCCCGGAAGGCCTTGGCGATGCCGACCAGACGCTTGGCGAGATCGGGCTCGCAGCCGGTTTCGCCAATCAGGATGGCGATTTCTCGCTCCGCGCTCGGAAAATCGAAGCGCATCGAAACAAAGCGCTGGCGGGTCGAGGGCTTCAAGCCCTTCATCAGATTTTGGTAGCCGGGGTTGTAGGAGACGACCAGCATGAAATTATCCGGCGCTTCCAGGGTTTCGCCGGTGCGGTCGATGGGCAGGATGCGGCGATCGTCGGCCAGCGGGTGCAGCACCACCGTGGTGTCTTTACGCGCCTCGACCACCTCGTCGAGATAGCAGATGCCGCCCTCGCGCACGGCGCGGGTCAGCGGGCCGTCGCACCACCAGGTGCCGTGGTCGGAAATCAGGTGGCGGCCCACCAGATCGGCGGCGGTCAGGTCGTCGTGACAGGCCACGGTATAGAGCGGCAGTTTCAGGCGCGCCGCCATGTGCGACACGAAGCGCGTCTTGCCGCAGCCGGTCGGCCCCTTGATCAGCAAGGGCAGGCGCTCCTTGAAAGCGTGCTCGAAGAGGGCGATTTCGTTGCCGGAAGCTTCGTAAAAGGGCAGATCGGTCATTTGAGGGATATCCAGTAAGCCAGCAGGATCAGGCCGCCGACGACGATCAGCCAGCCTTCGAGCAGAACGCGCCACAGCCGCGGCGCGTCGCGCAGTTCCATGAAATCCAGAATCACCAGCCGGCCCTTGATGAAGGCAATGACCAGCATGGCGACGATGGCGGCGGCGCCGGCGGCCCCGACCTCGCCGAGTTCCCAGGTGATGCCGGTGGCGACGACGAGAACCAGCCAGGCGCGATGGGCGGGATTTTTCAGGGCGGCGTGCAAGAAAGGGGGCATCAGCGCATCACATACACGAGGGGGAAGAGAATGATCCACAACAGATCGACCATGTGCCAGTAGGCGGCGCCGCTTTCCAGCCCGTTGCAATGGCCCGGGCCGTAAGCGCCTTTTCGGGCCTCTTTCCAGATCACCGCGAGGATCACCATGCCGAGAATCACATGCATGAAATGAAAGAAGGTCAGCGAAATGTAGAACATGTAGAAGGTATTGGTCGACAGCGAGATGCCGGCTCCGAACTTTTCGGCATATTCAAACACCTTGAGCGCCAGAAAACCCGCGCCGCACAGCATGCCGAGCGCGATATGGCGCGGCACGGCCGCCTTGTCATCGCGATGCGCCGCCTGCACGGCCAGCACCACGAACCACGAACCGCTCACCAGCAGCAAGGTATTGATCGCGCCGGCGTTGCGATCCAGCGTCTGCTGATAGAGGTTGAACAACGCCGGGTCCTTCGCGCGGGCAAAGGCATAGGCGGCGAAAAAAACCGCGAAGACCAGCATTTCAGCCAGGATGAAAAACCAGATCGCCAGATCGCCGGGCAGGCGCGGGACATTCGCGGGAGCGGGGAAGGTCGTCGATTCGGTCATGGCGGCGATGATAGCGGCGCGACAGGGGCGCGAACTTGATATGCCCTAAGAAGCCGGCTGACGCCGCCCGGGCCGCCCGCTAATACTCGTGCAGCATGGCGATCTCGGTGTCGGCATGGCGCAGGCGTAGCGCCAGGGAGCGGGCGATGGCGGTCAAGAGCGCGATGGCGAGGCGCTTGTGCTCGTCGGCGAGGAGGTTGAATTGCTCGATGGTCAGCACGAAAAACTCGGCGTCGCTCGCGGTGACGGCATCGTTGCCGCGCGGGCGGCCATCGAGAAAGGCGAGCCCGCCGAAGAAATCGCCGCGCCCGTAGCTCGCGACATGGCGGAGCCGCCCGCCGCCCAGCGGCGCGAATATCTTGACCGTGCCGCGCCGGATCAGATAGAGCGCGCCATCCTCCTGGCCGCGCGAATAGACGGTGGCGCCAGCGGGATAGCTGACTTTTTCCAGGCGCGCTTCGAGATCGGCCAGGGTTTCGTCCTTGCGCTGCCGGAATAATTCCATCTCCATCAGTTCCAGCGGCGTTTCCTGTTGCGGCGGGGCATGCCCGGCCTCGACCAGCATCTGTTCCTCGACCCATTCGATGGCGTTGTCGAGTTCGTCGAACAGGCGCACCGTCTCGGACTCCTCGGTGAGTCCGGCCTGTTCCAGCAACTCGCGCAGATTGCGGCCATTGGGCAGATGCTTGCGGATATGGGAGAGCAGCAACATGCCGCCATGCTCGGCCAGGGCGTCGCGCACCTGACACAGCATATGGGCGGCCGTGACATCGACGGATTGCACGCGCCGGAAGTCGAGAATCACGAAGCGGCGGCTTTTCAGTTCCGGTTCGAGGGCATTGAATAATTGCCGGGTGGTGCCGAAGAACAGGCTGCCTTGCAATTCGAAAATCACCGCCTGGCCGCCCTTTTCTTCCAGGATGCGGGTTTCCGCCTCGGGCCGGTGCCAGCTCGACGAGCGTTGATTGACGTAGAGCTTGTGGCGGACCACGGCCCCGCCAATCTGCTCGCGCAGAAAGAGCAGGATGGCCATCGCCACGCCAGCGCCGGAGGCGGCGATCAGGCCGACGTTGAGGGCGACCACCACCACCACCGCGACCACCCCGAAATCGAGCACGGTCGAGGGCGACAAGAGAAAGCGCAGCGCCTCGCGGTCTATCATGCGCACGCCGACGACGAGCAGGATGCCGGCCAGCGCGGCGACCGGCAGCCAGGCGATGAAATTGCTCAAGACCAGGGCGAAAATCAGCGCCGAC
>CAZFHE010000436.1:0-6836 GCA_964518615.1 uncultured Dechloromonas sp.
GTCGCCGCCCTTTTTCTCCAGCATGTCCAGATACTCGGCAAAGCTGAGGCAGCCTGTGGCGCGCAGGCGGCGAGCCAGACGCGAATAGACCATGTCCTGCTTGGCCGGCGTCAGGGAAATGCCGGCATGCTGATAAATCAGCTTGCGGACCCGCTCGAAATCGGCCGGCAAGAAGCAAAATTCCCGCGCGCCGGCATCGCGGCCAAGAAGCGCCGCGATGCCGGCGGGCGAAACCGCGCGAGGGGGGTCGGCCATCATCAGAATTTCTCCCATTCATCATCATCGCGCCAAGGCCGCGCCGGCATCCGCCGCCACGGCGCGCCTTGGCGCTGGAACATCTTACCGGCGAAAAACGGCATGCCCGCTCCGCCCTTGCTCAAAACTCGGTCCACTCGTCATCCTCGCCGGCCGGCAGATGCAGGCCGCTCCTCGCGCCCTGCGGGCCGCCCAGGCGCACCGGCTCGCGTTGCGGCAGCGCCGCCGGGCGGCGCGCCTCGGGCGGCGAGCGCTCGGCGTCGATGGATAGCGAGAATACCGCCACTTCGCGCTTTAGCGCATTGGCCTGTTCCTCCAGGCTTTCGGCGGCGGCCGCCGCCTCTTCGACCAGGGAGGCGTTCTGCTGCGTCGCCTCGTCCATCTGACTGATGGCCATGCTGATCTGCTCGATGCCGGCGCTCTGTTCGCGGCTGGCTTCGGAAATTTCCTGCATCAGGCTGGCCACCTGGCGAATGCTGGAAACCACGTCGTCCATGGTTTTTCCGGCCTGGTCGACCAAGCGGTTGCCCGTCTCGACTTTCTCCACCGAATCGGAAATCAGGGCCTTGATTTCCTTGGCCGCGGCGGCGCTGCGCTGCGCGAGATTGCGCACCTCGGTCGCCACCACGGCGAAACCGCGGCCCTGCTCGCCGGCCCGCGCCGCCTCGACGGCGGCATTGAGCGCCAGGATATTGGTCTGGAAGGCAATGCCGTCAATGACGCCGATGATGTCGCCAATCTTGCTGCTCGAACGATGAATGGCGCTCATGGTATCGACCACCTGATGGACCACCTCGCCGCTCTTCACCGCGACCTGTTCCGCGGCATTGGCCAGGTTGCTGGCCTGACGGGCATTCTGCGCATTCTGCCTGACGGCGCCGGTCAGCTCTTCCATGCTCGATGCGGTTTCTTCCAGGCTGCTCGCCTGTTCCTCGGTGCGTCCCGACAAATCCTGGTTGCCGGCGGCAATCTCCTGGGCGGCGGCGTTGATCGCATCGGTGGCGCGTTTGATGGCCAGCACGATCTGCTGCAATTTATCCACCGTGGTGTTGGCGTCGTCCTTGAGGCGGCCGAGCATGCCCTGGTAGTCGGCGCTGATTTTCTGGCGCAGATCGCCCTGCGACATGCGGGCGAGCATCGCGCCGACATCATCGAGCGCCGCGCTATTGGCTTCGAGCAGATGGTTGATGTCGTTGGAAAGATCGTGGAAAAAGCCCTGCATCCGCGCGCGGTCGATGCGCTTGCTGAAATCGCCGGCCACCGCCGCGGCAATGATCGCCGCCACTTCGCGCTCGACCTCGACTTCGGCGCTGCGATCGCGCCATTCGACGACCGTGCCGAGCAGCGCGCCGGCCTGATTGATGATGGGGCTCATGGCCAGCACGAAATACCGGCCGCCGATACTGATTTCGCCGCGATAGACGCTGGGCACCGAGGCCAGCATGCGGCGCTGGCGCGCCAGTTGGGGGTGATATTGGTCGATGCCGGAACCCAGCAGGGCATCGGCGCGAAAACCGGGCAATTCGCCGCGAATATCGCTCTCGGCCTCGCGCATCATGTCGAGCAAGGAGGCATTGCAATAGATGATGCAGCCCTCCGGATCGGCGACCATGACGGTGTTCGAGCTCACATCGAGCGCCACCTTGATGCGCATGGTCTCGTCCGCCGCCTGATGCTCGGCCTCGATCCGCGCCTTCAGGTCGGCCTGCATCCTGGACAAGGCGCGCTGCAAATCGGCGACCTCGTCCGCGCCCCGCACGGCGATCGGGTTGTCGAGACGACCGGCGGCGACGGCATTGGCGATGCCGATGGTTTCGGCCAGCGGGCGGGTGATGCTGCATCCGAAGACATAGCAGAAAGCCGCCACCAGCGCCGTCACCAGAATCGCCAGGGCGACCAGCAGCCGGGTCGAGAATTCGCTGGTTCGCTGCGCGCCATCGAACAATTCCCGGCCGCCATCGACGTAGTAGCGGCTGAGCGCCGCAGCCGCCTGACTGGCCTTGGCCGAGGCCGGCAAGACGATGCCGAGGGCGATCTCGGTCGCGCGCTGAGTGTCGCCTGCGCGCAAGGCTTCAATAGCCGGCAGCAGGCCTTCCTGGATCGCGATGGCGCGGGCATGGCGATAGGCCTCGGCCAGTTCTTCCTCCTCTTCGCTCAGGGCGCGCGCCGAGAGCTGTTGCCACAGCCTGTCGATGGTCTTGCGGCTGCTTTCCAGGTGAAGCGCCAGATGCTCCGCCTCGGGATCCATCTGGCCGGCATGGGCGCGCAAGAGGCTGGCGGCCAGATGCTGGTTGTTTTCGGCCATCTGCGCCTCGATCTGGCACAGCATCGCCCCCGGTTCCAGCTTGTCCAGATAGACGGCCTCGCTGCTACGACTGAGCTCGTGCAGATAGTTGCCGGCAACCATCACCAGCACGGTAAACCAGAAGGCCATGCCGATCGCCTGCCAGATCAGGCGGGTGCGGATGCGCAGCTTGTTTAGCATCATGAATTCTCCTGCTCCGGATTCGCCGCCGCGGCGGACTCGTCGATCAGCGCCATGTCGGGGCCGCTCATCAGGCGCTCGATGTCGGTGACGATCAGCATTCGCCCATCCAGGGCGGCCAAACCGATAATGTACCGGGTATCGAAGGAAGCGGAAAAATCCGGCGCGGGCCGGATTTGCGCCCGGTTGAGACAAACCACGTCGGACACGCTATCGACCACGGCCCCGACGACCCGTCCCGCGACATTGAGGATGATCACCACGGTAAAGGGCGTATACAGCGCCTCGGCGAGCTTGAACTTGATGCGCAAATCCACCACCGGCACGATGATGCCGCGCAGATTGATGACCCCCTTGATGAAGGGCGGGGCCTGGGCGATCCGCGTCGGCGGCTCGTAAGCGCGGATTTCCTGAACCTTCAGGATGTCGATCGCGTATTCCTCGCTGCCCAGCGTAAAGCTCAGGTATTCGCTGGCGAGCGCATGCTCGTCCGCCGCCGGCTGCTGTTGCGTCCACTCTTGCGTTCGCGCTTGGGTACGCTCTTGCGTCCTCACTTCCATGTCTGACTCCTCATTGCCCCCTGCCCGCCGGGGTCTTTCGCGCGGGCCATCGCGACCAAGGCCTCTGCATCGAGAATCAGCGCCACGCGGCCATCGCCCATGATGGTCGCGCCGGACAGGCCGGGCACCCGCCGATAATTGGCTTCCAGACTCTTGATCACGACCTGCTGCTGACCGAGCAGGGCGTCGACCATTAGCGCCGCCTTGAGGCCATCGGCGGCGATGACGACCATGACGCCCTCGGCCGGATCGTCGCTAACCGGACCCAAGCCGAACAGTTCGCGCAGCGCGAGCGCCGGCAGGAATTCGCCGCGAACCGGGACGACCCGGCCCTGATGGGCCACGCTACGTATGTCGCCGGGCCGCAAGGGCAGCGATTCGACGACATGAGAGAGCGGCAGGATGTAGGTTTCGTCGCCAAGCGCCACCGACATGCCGTCGAGTATGGCCAGGGTCAGCGGCAGGCGCACCGTGATCCGTGCACCGAGGCCGGCGCGCGAGTCGATGTCGACGCGCCCGCCGAGTTCCTGGATATTGCGGCGCACCACGTCCATGCCGACGCCGCGCCCGGAAACATCCGTCACCTCATCCACTGTCGACAAGCCCGCTTCAAAAATCAGGCCGAACACCTCCTGATCGCTCATCGGCTCGATCAGCGCGAGGCCGCGCTCCTTGGCCTTGGCGAGGATTTTGTCGCGCGACAGGCCCGCGCCGTCGTCGCCGACCTCGATGACGACATGGCCGCCCTGGTGCGAGGCGGAGAGCGTAATGACGCCGACCGGGTTCTTGCCGGCGGCCAGACGCGCGTCCGGCGTCTCGATGCCGTGATCGAGGCTATTGCGGATCAGGTGGGTCAGCGGGTCGACAATGCGCTCGACCAGGCTTTTGTCCAGCTCGGTCGCCTCGCCCGACATTCTGAGTTCCACCGCTTTGCCGAGCTTGGTCGACAAATCGTGGACGACGCGCGGAAAGCGCGAGAAAACGAAGGAAATGGGCAGCATGCGAATCGCCATCACCGCGTCCTGCAAGTCGCGGGTGTTGCGCTCCAGCTGCCCGAGGCCGCCCAGGAAGCGCTCGGAGGCCGCCTCGCCCATCTGCCGCGCGGTCTGCATCAGCATGGATTGGGTGATGACCAGCTCGCCAAGCAGATTGATCAATTGATCGACCTTGTCGACGCTGACCCGGATCAGCGAATCGGCCGCCGTCCGACGCTCGGCAAGCCTGCGCTCGGCGGGCTTTGGCGGTTCCGGCGAAGCGGCGGGAACTGCCCTCGGCTTGTTTTCAAGGGGCGGCAGAGGCACGAAAAAACCATAGCCAGGCTCATCTTCCTCGCTCTCCTGCGGGAAATCCGGCGCATCGCCCGGATCGTCCTCGGTCGATCCGTTTTCGCCGCCATCGGCTGGCGGCGGTTCGAGCGCAACAAAAAAGCCATAGCCCGCGTTTTCCTCGGACGGGCTCTTTGCTTCGCCCGGGTCCGTGGGGGCGACGACGGCTTCCTCGTTCACCCGCCAGGCGCCGTCCTCGGCGATGAAATCGACCGCCTCGGAAAAGACGTCCGGCGGCGTCGCGGTCGTCAGGCAGAGCTTCCAGTAACCGACGCCCCGGTCCTCGGCATCGGGATGGTTGAGCACTTCCAGTTCACCCAGGCGGCGCAGCTCGACGAGCAAACCCTCGATGCCACCGCCCTGGGCGGACGCTTCGGTCGGCACGAACTCGATGCCAAACGCGCGCCGCGCCGGGGGCGGCTCAAGGGCGGGCCCAGGCTCGCCGACCGGCAAGGCGGCAAGCGCTGGCGGGCGCGCTGGGGCCGACGCGCCGCTTCCCGGCGCGTCGGACAAGCGGCGCAGGCGGGCGCAGAGCGTATCAACGGCGTCGCCATCGACGGTGCCGCGCCCTTGATGCGCCTCCAGCATGCCGCGCAGCAAATCGCCGGATTCGAGAAAGGCATCGAGCATTTCCGGCTGCAAGCCCAATTCGCGCTTGCGGATGCGATCGAGCAGGTTTTCCAGTATGTGCGCGGTTTCGGCCAGATCGGTGAAACCAAAGGTGCCGGCGCTGCCCTTGATGGAATGAATCGCCCGGAAAATGGCATTGAGCTCTTCAATCTCGGGATTGGCGACATCCAGCCTGAGGAGCAAGTCCTCCATCGTCGAGAGGTGCTCCGCCGATTCCTCGTAGAACACCTGGTAGAAGCGGCTCATGTCGATGGGCACGTCACCCTCTCATCATGACCAGAAGCCTTGCGGCGGGCGGGCGCACCCCCGCCGGCCCTCAGCCGATGACCTGACGCACCACGTCGACCAGCTTTTGCGGATCGAAGGGCTTGACCAGCCAGCCCGTGGCGCCGGCCGAACGCCCCTGGGATTTCATCGCTTCGGAGGATTCGGTGGTCAGCATCAGGATGGGCGTAGCGGCATATTGCGGCATCTCGCGCAAGGATCGGATCAGGGAGAGCCCATCCATGCGCGGCATGTTCTGATCGGTCAGCACCAGATGAA
The DNA here is from genome assembly GCA_964518615.1 of uncultured Dechloromonas sp. Taxonomy (GTDB): domain Bacteria; phylum Pseudomonadota; class Gammaproteobacteria; order Burkholderiales; family Rhodocyclaceae; genus Azonexus. The sequence continues at coordinate 5,799 of CAZFHE010000436.1, forward strand.
GCTCGCGCGCCTTGGCCTTTTCCAGGGCGTCCACGCCGTCGACCGCCTCCACGACATCGTAGCCGGCATTCTTGAGGGTAAAGCTCAGCATCTGACGGATGGATGCGGAATCATCGACTGCGAGCACGGTTTTGGCCATATTGTCCTCTGTCATCAAATCGTACTTCTACCCCAACACGGAAGGCGGCGCGGCGCCCGAAAATGCTCTAGCGGCCCTCGCCCGTCCCCCGGACGCCCAACGCGCCGTCGAGCTCGTCGGCGTCCGCAATGCTGGCCCCCGGCCCGTCTTCTTGCAGCAGGGCCTGCTCCGTCCGCTGATTCAGAACAACGATGCTGATCCGTCGATTGATCGGGTTGAGCGGATCGTTGCGATCAAAAGGCACCGTCGAGGCGAGGCCGACGACGCGCAATACCTTGTTGTCCGCAAGCCCCCCGGCGATCAGCTCGCGGCGCGAGGCATTGGCCCGGTTGGCCGACAATTCCCAGTTCGAGAACCCGGCCAGCCCGCCCGCGTAAGGCGCGGCATCGGTATGGCCGGTGAGGCTGATGCGGTTGCTGACCCCATTCAGGGCCCTGCCGATCTGGCGCAGGATGACACGGGTGTAGGGCTTGAGCTCCGCGCCGCCGGAATCGAACATGGGCCGGTTCTGTTCGTCGACGATCTTGATGCGCAAGCCTTCCGAGGTGATGTCAAGCAGCAGTTGTTTCTTGAAGGGCGCGAGTTCCTGACTCTGTTCGATCATGCGCTCGATATCGGCCTTGAGCGCCTCCAGACGCGCCGCCTCCTGGCGCAGGAATTCGCGCTCCGCATCCCGGGGGCTGCTTTTCCGGGATTCGACATCGCCCCGCATGACCTGGCCCGCCTGGCGCGTCAGATCTCTGCCGCCGCCCTGCAAAATGCTATCCGCATCGCCCGCCGAAGAGCCGCCGGATTGGGCGATTTTGAGCGGATTCTGAAAATAGTCGGCAATGCCCTGCAAATCGCCCTTGGCCGTCGAGCCGAGCAGCCACATCAGCAGGAAGAAAGCCATCATCGCC
>CAZFHE010000437.1:0-1914 GCA_964518615.1 uncultured Dechloromonas sp.
GATTCCAGGGTCATGGCCATCGCCGAGCGGATGTCGTGCAGGCTGTCGACCGGCGGCACGGGGAAGTAGCCGCCCTTGACGCCCGGACGATGGCCGGTGGAACCGCTGCCTTCGTTTCTTTCGCCGGAATTCCAGGCCGCTTCGGCGGAGTGGATTTTCAAGAAACAGCCAGACATATCGACCGACCATTCGACGCCGTCGAAAATGAAAAATTCGGGTTCCGGGCCGAAGTAGGCGGTATCGCCAATGCCGCAGGATTTCAGATAGGCCTCGGCGCGCTTGGCGATGGAGCGCGGATCGCGGTCGTAGCCGCGGCCATCGGCGGGATCGACGACGTCGCAGGTCAGGACGACGGTGGTTTCGTCGAAGAAGGGGTCGATGTAGGCGGTGCCCGGATCGGGCATCAGCTGCATGTCGGAAGCCTGGATGCCCTTCCAGCCGGCAATCGAGGAACCGTCGAAGGCATGGCCGTTCTCGAAGCTCTCCTCGTCGAAGGCGGAAACCGGCACGGTGACGTGCTGCTCCTTGCCACGGGTATCGGTGAAGCGGAAATCGACGAACTTGGCGTCATTTTCCTTGATCAGCTTGATCACGTCTTTCGGGGTTGCCATGAGCTTGAGGTCTCCTAATAAAACGGGTTGCCGGCGAGTCCGGCGGCAATGAAAAATCGCAACGCGGAGGACTCAGCAGAAAGCGCGCCCGATACCGGCGAAGGGGTTTCGCATTTTGCCACAATGAGGGCCCAAGTCATGCGCCCGGGGCGCGCGATCGACATCATGGCGCTAGCCCGGTAGCGCACAGGCATTGAGATGAATCGCGCGGATCGTGGGATGGCCCGCCAATCGCTCCTTCAGGGCCTGCTCGGTCCGCGCCAGGAAGCCATCCCCGGTCAGTTGCGCGAAATCGACATAGACCTCGACCTCGATCCCGCCGCCCAGATAATGCAGCACGATGCGCTGCGGCGGCGGCAGATCGGCCAGGAGTTTCTGCAAGTCGGCCTGTAGCTCGGCGCGCGCGGGCAGGCTGGCGAGCACGGCCGGTTCGGTCGCAGGCTCGGCCTCGGGATCGATATGGACCAGCACATCGAGCACATCCGGCTGTTCGGCGAGTACCCGGATGCGCGCCGACTCGGCGATGCAGTGGCCTTCCGAGACGCTGATATGGGAATCGACCAGCACATGCACATCGACCAGGGCCTGGTGCGCCATGCGCCGGGTGCGCAGATTATGCACGCCGAGCACGCCGGGCGTCGCCAAAAGGCTCTGGCGGATGGCGACGACGCTGGCTTCGTCGAGGCCCGTGTCGATCAGTTCCTTGGTCGCCCCCCAGGCCAATTGCCCGCCCATGCGCAAAATCATGAAACCCATCAGGGCCGCCGCCAGGAGGTCGAGAAACCCCCAGCCGAGCAGCGCGCCGCCGATGCCGACCACGACGACCAGGGCCGAGGCGGCATCGGCCCGGGTATGCAGGGCATTGGCGATCAAGAGTTGCGAACGCAGCCGGCGGCCGACGGCAATCAGGTAGTGGTACAGCCCTTCCTTGGCCAGCACCGTGGCCACGGCCGTCCACAGGGCGATCATCTCGATCGGCGGCAAGGCGTCGGCCTCTTGCAAGCGGATGCCCGAATCCCACAGGATGCCGGCCCCGATCAGCCCCAGCGCAACGCCCAGCACCAGGGTTGCCGCCGTCTCGATGCGGGCGTGGCCGTAGGGATGGCGCTGATCGGCCGGGTGAGCGCCTTGCCGGCTGGCGTAAATGACCAGGAAATCGGACAGCAGATCCGAAAAGGAATGCAGGCCGTGGGCGATCAGCGATTGCGAATGGGCCAGCCAGCCGACCACCAACTGTATCGCGGTCATCACCAGATTGACCGCGACGCTGACCCAGGTCGCGCGCTGCGCCGCGCTCGCTCGC
>CAZFHE010000438.1:0-4305 GCA_964518615.1 uncultured Dechloromonas sp.
ATCAGCGCATCGAGCGCCGAGGGCGAGATATTGCCGCAGGCGATGGCCGTCATGCCCGCGCTATTGAGCAAATGGGCGGTCAGCGCCGTGGTCGTGGTTTTGCCGTTGCTGCCGGTGATGGCGAGGATTTGGCTCCCCGGGGCCTGGTCGCGCACGCCGGCGGCGAATAGCTCGATTTCCGAGACGACCGGGATACGGAGTTCGGCAATGACCGGCTCGGCCTTGGCGACGCCTGGCGACAGCGCCGCCAGTTCGGCATCGGCAAAGGCGGCGGCGGCAAACGGCCCGGCAAGCAGTTCGGCCTCCGGCGCGACCTGCCACAAGACCTCGGTATTGGGCGGCGTATCGCGCGAGTCGACGACGCGCACGCGAGCGCCCTGACGATGCAGCCACTTGGCCATCGCCAACCCGGATTCGCCGAGCCCGACCACGACGACGCATTTGCCTTGAAGGTTCATCGGGCCGCCCCCAGGAAGGCCCTCTCCCCCGGCCCCTCTCCCGAAAGCGGGCGAGGGGAGCAACAGCCCCTCTCCCACTCGTGGGAGAGGGGGTGGGGAGAGGGTAGGCAGCGAGCGCGGCGAGGGGTCATATGTCAGCGCAGCTTCAAGGTCGACAGCCCGATCAGCACGAGCATGATGGTGATGATCCAGAAGCGGACGACAACCTGAGTTTCCTTCCAGCCGCTGTGTTCAAAATGGTGGTGCAGCGGGGCCATGCGCAGGATGCGCCGGCCTTCGCCGAATTTTTTCTTGGTGTATTTGAACCAGGCGACTTGCAGCATCACCGACAGGGTTTCGACGACAAAGACGCCGCCCATGATCAGCAGCACGATTTCCTGGCGCAGAATCACGGCCACGGTGCCGAGCGCCGCGCCGAGGGAGAGCGCCCCGACATCGCCCATGAAAACCTCGGCGGGATAAGCGTTGAACCACAGAAAGCCCAGGCCCGCCCCGGCGATGGCGCCGAGCAGGATGCACAATTCGCCCGCGCCCGGCACGTGAGGGATGAGGAGATATTTGGCATGCACCGCATGGCCGCTGACGTAGGCGAAAATCACGAAGGCGGCGGCGATCATCACCGTGGGCATGATGGCCAGACCATCGAGGCCGTCGGTCAGATTCACCGCATTGCTGGTGCCGACGATGACGAAATAAGTCAGCACGATGAAGCCGATGATGCCGAGCGGGTAGGCGACCGACTTGAAGAAGGGCACGATCAGTTCGGTCTGGGCGGTCGTTGGGGCCGAGAAGGCGAGAAAGAGCGCAGCGCCGACGCCGAGCGCCGATTGCCAGAAAAATTTCCAGCGGGCGGAAAGCCCGTTGGGGTCGCGGTACACCACCTTTTTCCAGTCGTCGTACCAGCCAACGATGCCGAAGCCGAGCGTGACCACCAGCACGGTCCAGACATATTTGTTGGTCAAGTCGCCCCACAACAGCGTGGTGATGCCGATGGCGATCAGGATCAGCACGCCGCCCATGGTTGGCGTGCCGGACTTGACCAAGTGGGTCTGCGGCCCGTCGGTGCGCACCGCCTGGCCGATTTTCTTTGCCGCCAGCCAGCGGATGACACCCGGCCCGGCGGCAAAGGAGATGAGCAGCGCCGTCATCGCCGCCAGCACGGTGCGCAGCGTGATGTAATTGAAGACATTGAAAAAGCGGATATCCTGGGCGAGCCATTGGGTCAGTGCTAACAACATCAGGCCGTCTCCTTCGGCGCGGTGGCCAATTCGGCGGCCAGCGCATCGGCCACCCGCTCCATTCTCATAAAACGCGAACCCTTGACGAGCACGGTGGTTTCCGGCCCCAAGACCTTGTCCACCGCGCCGATCAGCTTGTCGACATGGCAGAAATGGCGCGCGCCCTCGCCGAAATTGCGCACCGCCTGCTGGCTGGCCTCGCCCAGCGCGAACAGCCGGTCGATGCCCTGGCTCTTGGCGTAGCCGCCGATCTCGTCGTGAAACTGGCCGCTGGCCTCGCCGATTTCGCCCATGTCGCCGAGCACGAAAATCTTGCGCCCGACGGTGGCGGCCAGCACATCGAGGCCGGCGCGCACCGAATCGGGATTGGCGTTGTAGGTATCGTCGAGAATTTCCGCGCCGTGGCGGCCGGCGCGGCGTTGCAGACGGCCCTTGACGCCGCTGAATGATTCCAGCCCGGCGGCCACGGCGGATAGGGAAATGCCGGCGGCGAGGCAGGCGGCGGCGGCGGCCACCGCGTTGCGGGCATTGTGACGGCCGGGGACACAGAGGCGCAGCGTTGCCTCGCCCTCGGGCGCAATCAGCGTCAATTCGGTTTCCAGGCCGTGCTGGCGCACGCGGCCCTGCACGTCGGCGGCGCGGTCGATGGAAAAACTCCGCACCGCGTGGGGCGAAGCCATGTCGCGCCAGAGCCTGGCGTAAGCGTCGTCGGCATTGATCAGCGCGATGCCGCTGGCGGCAAGGCCCGCGTAAATGCTGCCCTTTTCACGGGCGACCTCGTCGAGAGAGCCCATGCCTTCGAGATGGGCGCGCTGGGCATTGGTCACCAGGGCCGCCGTCGGCGCGCCGAGCGAGGCGAGATAGGCGATTTCGCCGGGGCGGTTCATGCCCATCTCGATGACCGCGGCGCGATGGCCGGCATTCAGATTGAGGAGCGTCAGCGGCAGGCCGATGTCGTTATTGAAATTGCCTTGCGTCGCCAGTACCGCGTCGCCAAATGCGGCCTGGAGAATGGCGGCGATCATTTCCTTGGTCGTCGTCTTGCCATTGGAGCCGGTCACGGCAATGACCGGCAGGCTAAAGGAGGCCCGCCAGGCGCGGGCCAGCGCCCCCAGCGCGAGCCGGGTGTCGGCGACGACGACGGCGGGCGCGCCAGCCGGCAGCTTCTTTTCGTCGGCGATCAGGAGGGCGGCGGCCCCGGCGGCGAGGGCTTCGCCGAGAAAATCATGGGCGTCGAAGCGTTCGCCCTTGAGCGCGATGAATAATTGGCCCGCTTGTACGGCCCGGGTATCGGTACTGACGCCGGCCAGGGCGATATCGGGGCCGACCAGACGGCCGCCGGTGACGGTCGCGATGCGAGAAAGCAGCCAGTTCATGCACCGGCCTCCTTGGAGTGTGGGTTGGGGTCGGGGTTGCGGCGTAATGCCAGCGCCTGGCGCGCCGCGTCGATATCGGAGAAGGGGTGGCGCACGCCGGCGATTTCCTGATAAGCCTCATGACCCTTGCCGGCCAGGAGGATGACGTCCTGCGCATCGGCCTCGCGCACCGCTTTGCGAATGGCCAAGGCGCGCTCGATCTCGACGTCGCCGTGGGCGAGGCCCGCCAGGATGTCGGCGATGATGGCCTCGGGATCTTCGTTCCTCGGATTGTCGCTGGTGACCAGCACGCGGTCGGCGCGGCGGGAGGCGATTTCGGCCATTTGGGGGCGCTTGCCCCGGTCGCGGTCGCCGCCGCAACCGAAAACCGCCCAGAGACGTCCGCCCCGGGCGTCCGCCACGGCGCGCAGCGCGGATAGCGCGTTGTCGAGCGCATCCGGGCTGTGGGCGTAATCGACAATGATGAGCGGCTCGCCATTGCCGCCGACCCGCTCCATGCGTCCCGGCGGCGGCGTCAATTCGGAAAGGCGGCGGACGATATCGGCGGCCTTTTGTCCGGCGTCGTGCAACACGGCGGCCACCGCGAGCAGATTGGAGATGTTGTAGCGGCCCACGAGGCTGGTATCGACGGTGCCGCGCCCATTGGGCAGGGCCAGCAGGAAGCGTTGGCCGAAGGGGGTTGCTTCGAGATTCTCGGCGCGGACCTGGGCGAGGAAATCGCGGCGCTCGCCGCCGATGCCGTAGCCGAGTACGCGCAGCGCGCTGGTTTCACGCATCAGGCGCGCCCCGAAGGGATCGTCGAGATTGATCACGGCGGTGCGCAGGCGCGGCCAGCAAAACAGTTTTTCCTTGGCCGCGGCGTAGGCCGCCATCGTGCCGTGGTAGTCGAGATGGTCGCGGGTCAGATTGGTGAATACCGCGACATCGACATGAGCGCCGTTCATCCGCCCTTCCTCGATGCCGATGGAGCTGGCTTCCAGCGCGCAGGCGGCGGCCTCGCGGGCGCGAAATTCCGCGAGACTTCGCATCAACGCGGTCGCTTCCGGCGTGGTAAAGCCGGTGTCGGCGAGTTCACCGGGAAATCCCGCGCCCAGCGTGCCGATGACGGCGCAGGGCTTGCCATAGGCCTGGGCGATGCACTGGCTGACGGTGGTCTTGCCATTGGTGCCGGTCACCGCGATCAAGGACAGGGCTTCGCTCGGATAGCCATAGAGCCTATGGGCGAGCGAAGCC
>CAZFHE010000439.1:0-2763 GCA_964518615.1 uncultured Dechloromonas sp.
AATTCGGCGACGCCAATGAGGACAGCCAGCGCCAGCGCATCGAGCTATCGTCCGCCGAACTCGACGACAAGGGGAGCCTGTCGCTTTTTGTCGATCTGAGGCCGGCACAGGGCAAGCGCTCGCCCACCACCGTGCGCGCCACCTTGAGTCTGTTGGAGAGCGGCGGCAGGCCCGTGGTGCGAAATTTCGAGCGGATCATCTGGCCCGCGCCGGCGCTGGTCGGCATCCGTCCGCTCTTTAGCGGCGATTACGCGCGCGAGGGGAGCCTCGCCCAGTTCGAGCTCGTGCGCGCCAGCGCCGACGGCAAGCTCCATGCCGGGGCCGCCCTGCCGGTTCGCCTGTTCCGCGAAAATCGCGATTATTACTGGCGCTTCGACGACCAGCGCGGCTGGCATTCGGGCTTTACCGAAACCGACGAGCTGGTCCATACCGCCAGCGTTGCCATTCCCGAGGGCGGACGCGGCAAGCTCGGCGTTCCGGTCAAATATGGCCGTTATCGTCTGGAAATTCTGGACCCGGCCACCCAGCAGACCGCCAAATTCCGCTTCTACGCGGGCTGGAGCGCCAAGGGCGACGAAAGCCAGGGCGTGCGCCCCGACCGGGTGGCGCTGAAATTCGACAAGCCCGCCTACCGCGATGGCGAAACCGCCAAACTGACCATCACGCCGCCGCACGCGGGCGAAGCGCTGATTACCATCGAAGGCGACCGTACCTTGTGGGTCAAGCGCACTTTTGTCGCACTCGACGGCGCGACCGTCGACATTCCGGTGGATAAAGCCTGGCAGCGCCATGATCTCTACGTCTCGGCGGCCGTGCTGCGCCCCGGCAGCGCGGGCGAAAAGGTCACGCCGGCGCGGGCGCTGGGTCTTGTGCATCTGCCGCTCGAACGCGGCGAGCGCAAGTTGGCGCTCAGTCTCGATGCGCCGAAAAAAATGCTGCCCGACACCCCGCTGAAGGTGAAGCTCAAGGCCCCCGGGCTCGGCGGCCAGTCGGCCCTGGTCACGCTATCCGCCGTCGATGCCGGCATTCTCAATATCACCCGCTACGCGACGCCCGATCCCTTCGCCTACTTCTTTGGCCGGCTGCGCTACGGGGCCGATCAGTACGATGTGTACGGCCGCCTGATCGAGAAAATGGCTGGCAAGAAGGGCAAGCTCAAGTTCGGCGGCGATGCCGCGCCCAAAGCGACCCGCAGCCTGCCCAAGAAAGTCCGTCTGGTCGATCTGTTCTCGGGGCCGGTAGAACTCGATGCCCGGGGCGAAGCCGAGATCGCGCTCGACGTGCCCGATTTCAACGGCACGCTGCGCCTGATGGCGGTGGCCGCCGCCGCCGACCGCTTCGGCAATGCCGAGTCCGAAACCGTGGTCGCCGCGCCCTTGGTCGCCGAATTGCTGACCCCGCGCTTTCTGACCGTCGGCGATCAGGCCATCATCGCGCTCGACCTGCACAATCTCTCGGGCGGCGCGCAAAAGCTCAAGGTTCGCGTCGAGAATGGCGAGGGCCTCAAAATCCACAAGGCCGAGCGGGAATTGAGCCTCAAGGACGGCCAGAAGGAAACCCTGCGCTTTCCGATCGAAGCCGGTCACGCCTTCGGCCTGACCGACGTGCGGGTGGATGTTGCCGGCCTCGATGGCTTCAAGCTCGAACGCCGCTTCGGCCTGCAAGTCCAGGCCGCGACGCCGCAACAGCAGATCCTCAGGCTCTTGACGCTGGGGCCGGGCGAAACGGCCGATATCCGCGAGGCCGAGCTTGGCGGCTTTCTCCCCGGGGCCGTGGAAGCCCATCTGGCCATTTCCGACAAAGCCCCCATCGACGTGCGAAGCGCCATCCAGGGCCTCCTCACCTATCCCTACGGCTGCGCCGAGCAGACGACCAGCACCGCCTACCCCCATGTGCTGATCGACGAGGACGGGGCCAGGCGCTTCGGCCTCAAGCCCTACAGCCGCGAGCAACGAGCAGCCATGCTGGAAAAATCCTTCGCCCGGCTCTCCGCGATGCAGGGGCCGAATGGCGGTTTCAGCCTCTGGGGCAATGTGTCCGAAACCCAGTACTGGCTGTCGGCCTATGTCGGCAATTTGCTGCTCGATGCGCGCGAACAGGGTTTTGCCGTGCCGGAAGCCATGCAGCAAAAGACCCGGGAATTCCTGCTCAAATATTTGCAGGAAGGGGCCGCCGGCCTGCCGTCGGGCAGGCTTGCCTATCACGACAACGGCTGGCAGGACGCCCGCTATGCCGGGGCCGGCCGCTTCGGCGTGCTCGCCTATGGCGCCTATGTGCTGGCCCGCGAAGCCAAGGCCCCGCTATCGACCCTGCGCCAGATGTTCGAGCTGCGCGAGCAGGCGCATTCCGGGCTGGCCCTGATTCATCTGGGTCTGGCGCTGAAATTGATGGGCGACGAGCCCCGCGCCCAGACGGCGCTGGCTGAAGGGCTCAAGAAAGGCCGCGACTCGGGCTATTGGTGGGGCGACTACGGCAGCCCGCTGCGCGATGCGGCGCTGTCTTATGTTTTGCTGGAGCGCCACAAGCTCAAGATCGAAGGCCAGGACAATCTGGTCGCCATCGCCGCCAGCGAATTGGGCAAGAACCGCTACACCAGCACCCAGGAAAAACTCGCCCTCTTCCTGCTTGGCCGGAATTTCATCGGTCCGCGCGAGGGCGAGGCCGGCTGGACGGCGGAAATGACCGCTGGCCCAGATAAGCCGGAGCGGCTCCAGGGCGGCGGGAGCCCGGTTTGGCCCCCGAGCGGCGGGGGCGGGCGAACGG
>CAZFHE010000440.1:0-3003 GCA_964518615.1 uncultured Dechloromonas sp.
GCGCAGGGCGACGTGCGGCACGGCAAAATCGTCGCGCAGGTGAAAATGGATCAGGTGAATCACCGCCTGGAAGGTTTCGGCGGCGACCAGGCCGACGGCCAGGCGATGCACCTTTTCGCCGATGGCGTCGTTTTCCTCGCCAAAGGCGATCAGTTCGGCCAGCTTGGCCTCGACGGCCCGATTTTTCTCGCGCAGGCTCAGCATCTGCCGTTCGGCCAGCGAAATGGCCCGCCCGCCATGCGGGTGGGGCAGGAAAATCTGGGCCATCAGATCGGCATACTGCTCGAAGAAGCCGGGATTGCGCTTCAAGTAGTCGGCAACGTCTTCGGGAAACAGCGCACTCATCATTCGATCACTCCGGAAAACACGGTGGCGGCCGGGCCGGTCATCAGGATGGGAGAGGCCGTCCCGGACCCCGCTTGCATCAGAAGAGGCAAGGCTGACGAAACGCTCCGTGTTCAAAAATCATAACAGGAACAGTGCGTTGGATCAAACTGCTAAAGCTTTTTCTCCATAATGAAATCATCCATCACAAAGCCGCCGCCAATATCGGTCACCAAGGCTTCGCGCACCGTGAAGCCGTATTTGCGATAGGAAGCAATCGCCTTTTCATTGCGCTTATTGACCGCCAGCATGAGGCAGGGATAGCCCAGTTTTTTGGCGCGCGCCGCGACATGGGCGATCAGTTGGCCGCCGACGCCGCGCCGCTGAACATCGGGATGGATGTAGAGCTTGTCGAGTTTGAACTCGCCCTGACAAATCTCGCTAGCGGCGAAGCCGATCCGCCGTTCGCCCCAAAACGCCTGGTCCAGCCACTTGTTGGCATCCTCAAGATCGTCGTACAGGCGCTCAAAGCCGTAGCGCTCTTCGAGCATGAAATCAATTTGCGCCTGGGTGATGATGCCCGGATAGGCGGCCTGCCAGATTTCCCGGGCCAGCGCGGAAATCGCCGGCACATCGGACGGCGTGACGGGGCGGATTTGGATAGTCAGGCGCTTCATGGTGACGAGACCTCGGTTCTCCGGGTAAGCGGTTCATGATGAAAACCCGGCGCGGCCCGCCTCAGTCCGGCTTTTCCGTCGGCGGCGGCTCGGCGCCGCGCGGTTTTTTGTAGCGATTGTAGCCCCACAGATATTGGGTCGGGCACTGGCGGATCAGCGCCTCGATCTCATGATTGATCTGCGCTGCGCGCTCGACGGTCGAGCCGCTCAAGGGCCGGCTGGGCTCCAGGAAATGAATGCGATAACCGCGCCCGCCAGGCAGGCGCTCGCCCCAGGTCAATAACGCCGCCGCCCCGGTTTCGGTCAGCCGGGCGGCCAAGGTCATGGTGTAGGCGTAGCGGCCAAAAAATTCGAGCCAGACGCCCTCGCCGGTCTTTGGGGCCTGGTCGGGCAGCATGCCGACCATCTGGCCTTTTTTCAGCGCCTTGATCAGCGAGCGCACGCCCGACAGATCGGCGGGCGCGAGATGTAATTGCGGGCGCTTGCGCCCGGTCAGGATCAATTGCTGCGCCGCCGCCGATTTCGGCGCGCGGTAAAGCACCGTGATATCGCCCAGGGCCGACAGATATTGCGCGGTAATCTCGAAGCAGCCCAGATGCGGGGTCAGGAAAACGATGCCCCGGCCCGCCTTGCGCGCCGCCTCGACCCGCTCGATGCCGACCGCCTCGACCACCTGGGCATTGGCTTCTTCCAGCGGGCGCAGCCAGATGCGCGCGAGCTCGGCCATCTGCTTGCCGGCTTCGGCGGCCGCCGCGGCGCGCAGCGCCGGATCTATGCCGGCCTGGGCCATGTTGTTTTGCAGATTGCGCCGGTAGGTCGGCGAAGCCAGGTAGATCAGCCGCCCCAAGGAGCCGCCCAAGGCGTGAACCAGCCACAGGGGCAGGCGCGAAAGTATCCGGAAAACAAAAACCATGCCGTGATCAGGCTTGAAAAGCCAGCGTAAAAAGGTAAGATTATGGGATCGCCGAGTTAAACAGACAACTTGCGGGGCGATTCAAAAATTCTGCTAAAGCGTCGCCAGCTCGTGGTCCGAAGCCGGTTACGCCGGAACAATGGACCACTGGAGCACTCCATGAGCGATTATCTCTTCACCTCGGAATCGGTGAGCGAAGGCCATCCGGACAAGGTTTCCGACCAGATTTCCGATGCCATTCTCGACGCCATCCTGTCTCAGGACAAACATTCGCGCGTCGCCGCCGAAACCCTGTGCAACACCGGCCTCGTGGTGCTGGCCGGCGAAATCACCACGGCCGCCAATGTCGATTACATCCAGGTCGCCCGCGACGCCATCAAGCGCATCGGCTACGACAACACCGATTACGGCATCGACTACCGGGGCTGCGCCGTGCTGGTCGCCTACGACAAGCAGTCGCCCGACATCGCCCAGGGCGTCAATGCCGCCTACGACGACAATCTCGACCAGGGCGCGGGCGACCAGGGCCTGATGTTCGGCTACGCCTGCGACGAAACGCCCTCCCTGATGCCCTTGCCCATCTATCTCTCGCACCGCCTGGTCGAGCGCCAGGCCATGCTGAGGAAGGATGGGCGGCTTCCCTGGGCGCGCCCGGACGCCAAGTCCCAGGTCACGGTGCGCTATGTCGACGGCAAGCCGCATTCCATCGACACCGTGGTGCTCTCCACCCAGCATGCGCCGGACATCAGCCTGGAAGACCTGCGCGAGGCCGCCATCGAGCAGATCATCAAGCCGGTGCTCCCCAAGGAATTGATCAAGGGCGACATCAAGTACTTGGTCAATCCGACCGGCCGCTTCGTCGTCGGCGGCCCGCAGGGCGACTGCGGCCTGACCGGGCGCAAGATCATCGTCGACACCTATGGCGGGGCCGCGCCGCATGGCGGCGGCGCTTTCTCCGGCAAGGATCCCTCCAAGGTCGACCGCTCCGCCGCCTACGCCACCCGCTACGTCGCCAAGAACATCGTCGCCGCCGGGCTGGCCTCGCGCTGCCTGGTGCAGGTTTCCTACGCCATCGGCGTCGCCCAGCCG
>CAZFHE010000441.1:0-5516 GCA_964518615.1 uncultured Dechloromonas sp.
TGGTGGGCCGCCAAGGGCATGCTGCGGCTCGGCATCGCCCGCCTGCGGGGGCGGCCCATCGCCGCGCAATTGTGGATGGTCGGCCAGGGCAAGGCCAGTATTTACAAGGTGGCCTACCACAAAGCCTTTTCCGCCTATTCGCCGGGGACGGTGCTGACCGCTTTTCTGATGCGGCAAGTCATTGAGGGCGACCGGGTCGAGGAAGTCGACTTCCTGATCGGTGATGACAAATACAAGCAAATCTGGATGAGCGACCGGCGGGAGCGCTGGGGCATCATCGCCTACAATCCGCGCACGGCGCTCGGCGGCGCACTGGCGATCAAGGAATTGATCGGCCGTCGTATCAGCGTCGCGCTGACGGCGCTCAAGAAGCGCCTGCGCCGCAAGCCGGACGGGTAGTAGGGTGCTCCATTTATTCGCGCTGACCCCTCATAGCTCCAAAATTTAAGCATCACACCTGTCCGTAGGCCGGACGGGCAGTACGGCGGGCCATTTCCCCGCGCTGCCCAACGCATGCCCATTGGACATCGCCGCGCCGCCGCCTCTATCATGCCTCGGCCAATCCTGAGCTCATGCCATCGTTTGCCTGTGGAAAAAACATGAATCGCGTCCTGATGATCGCCTACCATTTCCCGCCCCTGGCGGGCAGTAGCGGCATTCAGCGCAGCTTGCGCTTTGTCCGGCACCTGCCCAGGTTCGGCTGGGAGCCGCTGGTGTTGTCGGCCGATCTGCGCGCCTATGAGCGCAGCAGTGACGACCTGTTGGGCGATATTCCCCCGGGCGTCGTGGTGCGCCGCGCTTTTGCGCTCGATACCGCGCGCCATCTGGCGATTGGCGGACGTTATGTCGCCGCCATGGCCCGGCCCGACCGTTGGGTCAGCTGGAAATTCGCCGCCGTGCGGGAAGGCTTGCGGATGATCCGCGAATTCAAGCCGCAGGCGATCTGGTCTACCTATCCCATCGCCACCGCCCACCTGATCGGCGCTGAATTGCAGCGGCGAAGCGGCCTGCCGTGGCTCGCCGATTTCCGCGACCCGATGGCGCAGGAGGGCTATCCCCCCGATCCCTTGACGTGGCGGAGCTTTCTGGTCATCGAAGAGGAGGCGTTGCGCCTGGCGCGCTTTAGCACCTTCACGACGCCGGGCGCGGCGCGTACCTATCGCGAGCGCTATCCAGCCAGCGCCGAGCGGGTGAGGGTGCTGGAAAACGGCTATGACGAAGAAAGCTTCGCCGGCGCGGAAATGGCGGGTGAAGCGCGGCAAGCCCTGAATCCGGGGGCGATCACGCTGTTGCACAGCGGCATCGTCTACCCGGCCGAGCGCGATCCGGCGCAGTTTTTTGCCGCCCTTGGCCGGCTCAAGGCGGCTGGCGCGATTCTGCCCGGCAGTCTGGTCGTGCGCTTTCGCGCCGCGGTTCATGACGATCTGCTGCAAACCCTGGCCGCCCGCCACGGTATTGGCGACTTGATCGAGCTTCAGCCGCCAGTGCCCTATCGTGAGGCGCTGGCCGAGATGCTCGCCGCCGATGGCCTCCTGGTCATGCAGTCAGCCGGCTGTAACGAACAGATTCCGGCCAAGATTTACGAATACCTGCGCGCCAAGCGGCCGATCCTGACCTTGAGCGATCCGGAGGGCGACACGGCGGCGACGCTGCGCCAGGCCGGCGCGACCGACATCCTCCGCCTCGATTCGGCTGATGAGATCAGCGAGGCCCTGCCGGGCTTTCTGGAAGCGATCCGCAGCGGCCGGGCCGTCCTGCCCTCGCCCCAGGCGGTGGCCGAAGCTTCGCGCGAAGGGCGGACGGCGCAACTGGCCCGTTTGCTCGACGCGGCTAGCGGGAGCTGAGGCGTGGCCCTGGCCCCGCCATCCCCCGGGGCATCCCTGCTGAACCGGGCATTCGAGCTGCTGGCGGCGCTCGCGGCATTCGGACTCGGCGCTTTTCTCGCCTGGCATCATCCGCTCGGGTCGGGGGCGCTCGTTCTGTTCGCGCTCGCGGGCGCAGCCGCCTATCTGCTTCCGGTCGGGTGCCTGGTCGCGCTTCCGGCGCTGCTGCCCTTGATTGGTCTTGCGCCCTGGACCGGCTGGATCAGCGTCGAGGAAAGCGATTTGCTGGTCCTGGCCGTGGCTGGCGGCGGTTATGCCCGCGCCCTGGCCGACGGGCCGCCGGGCCCGCGCCACCGCGTTTCCCCGCTGTTGATCGGGCTGTCGCTATGGCTGGCTGCCTCGCTCCTGATCTCGATGGGGCGCGGCTTTGCCGATGCCGGCGGTTTTAGCTTCGGCTGGCATCAGGGCTACGACGGCCCGATGAACAGTATCCGCATTGGCAAGAGCTTTTTCCTGGCCTGGCTGTTGTTGCCGCTCTTTCACCGCCAATTTTCCGATCCGGCCCGGCAGGCCGGCCGGAAACTGGCCTGGGGGATGGCGCTTGGCCTGGGCGGCGCGTCGCTGGCGGCGCTGTGGGAGCGCTTGGCTTTCACCGATTTGCTCAATTTTTCCAGCGACTATCGCTCGACCGCCTTGTTCTGGGAAATGCACGTCGGCGGCGCGGCCCTCGACGGCTGGCTGCTCTTGACCGCGCCATTCGCCGTCTGGGCCTTGCGCCATGCGCGCACGCCGGCGCGGCATGCGCTCTCCCTGATGCTCATCGTGCTCGCCGCCTATGCCGCGCTGACCACCTTTTCGCGCGCCGTCTATCTGGCCCTCCTTGTCAGCCTGCCCTTGCTGGCCTGGCAGATGCGCCCGGCGACCCACACCCGGCAAGGGGAAGCGCCGGTCTGGACGCCGCTGCGCTGGGCGATTGCGCTCTTCGTGCTGGCGGCCATGGCCGGACTGGTGTTTGCCGGCGGCGGTTATCGCGGGCTGCTGGCCCTGTTTGGCGTCATCGCCATCACCCTGGCGCTGCCTCGCTGCCTGTGCGGCATCCCCCTGTTGCAATGGGCCGCCGGCATCGTGCTGGGGCTGATGGTTGGCGTCTTGCTGGCGCTCCTGGCCCTCGTTTTGCCCAAGGGGCCGTATGTGCTGTATGCCGCGCTATTTGGCGCGCTCTTCGCCGCGCTGTGGGGGAGGCCCGCCTGGATTCAGGGCAGCCGCCGGATTTTCGCCGTCGCCGGCTGGCTCGCCCTCGGCATCATGGCGGCCAGCGTCGCCGATCATTGGGGGGGCGGCGATGCCTTGTGGGGCATGCTCGCCGCGCTGGCCGTGGCGTTCGCGGCGATGCTCCGCGCTTCCTTCGCCAAACGAGCGCCGTGGCCGGAAGCCTGGCGCTGGCAGGCTTCCTTCATGAGCGCGGCGCTTGCCGTCAGTGCCGTGGTGGCGGTGTTTGCCGGCGGCGCGTATATGGGAGGGCGTTTCTCCACATCGTCCCAGGATTTGGAAGCGCGCCTCGGTCACTGGTCCATCAGCCTCTCCATGCTGCAAACGCCGCTCGATGTCGGGTTGGGCAAGGGGCTGGGACGCTATCCGGCGAATTATTTTTTCGCCGCGCCGGATAGCAAGTTTCCGGGAAGCTATCGCTGGGTCAGCGGCGATGAGGGCGCTTGGCTCTCCCTGGTCGCGCCCCGGCATCCGCTGAGCTTCGGCGATATTTTCCGCATTTCCCAGCGCCTGCCCTTGGATGCCGCCGGGCCGTTTGCCGTCTCGGCAAAAATCCGGGCCAAGAGCAAGGCCAAGCTGCATGTCGAGGTTTGCGAAAAGCATCTGCTCTATGCCACCCGCTGCGCCATCGGGCATGCCTGGGTCCAGGCCGGCGAGGACTGGCAGACGGTCGCGATCAAGCTATCCGGCCCCTTGCTCGGCGAGGGGCCCTGGTACGCGCCGCGCCTCCTGATGTTCTCGTTTGGCATTGGCGACATGAGCGGGGCCGCCGACATCGGCGAGATTCTCCTCCTCGGGCCGGGCGGCGAGCCGCTCTTGACGAACGGCGATTTCAGCCAGGACATGCAGCGCTGGTTCTTTAGCAGCGACCGCGATCACCTGCCCTGGCACGCCAAGAACATCCTGATCAATCTCCTGTTCGACCAGGGCCTGTTTGGCCTTCTGTCTTTCGTGCTACTGAGCGCGGCGGCCCTGTGGCGGCTGAATCTGGGCAAGGCCCGGGGGCGGGAGCTCTCGCCCTATCTTTCGGCGTCAATGGTCGGTTTTCTGGTGGTCGGGATGTTCGACAGTCTGATCGACGCGCCGCGCCTGGCCTTGATGTTCTACCTCGTCGTGATGTTGGCCTTCATGCCCCATGCCGCCCCGAAGAGGGGAGGGTGACATTTTGTTCCCCGCTGCCATCAGGCCTCGCCCAGCTTCTGTAGATGGAGGGTGATGGCGATCGCCAGCGCGACCGGCAGCAGCAGCGCGACGGCGACGCCGGGCCAGGCGAAGCGTTCCCACGGCCAGCCGGCGGCATAGCCGATGAGGCTGCCGCCCAGGTAATAGCTCGACAGATAGAGCGCCGACACCAGACCGCGCCGCGCGCCGGCGCGCCGCCCCACCCCGGCGCTGGCCAGCGCATGAACGGCGAAGTAGCCGAAGGTGAATAGCGCCAGGCCGCCGATGACGAGCGGCAGCGGGAAAAGGCAGGTGAGGAGGATGCCGGCCGCCATGCACAGGCTCATCGCCAGGATCACCCGGTACTGGCCGTGGCGCGCGGCGGCGCCGGCGGCCAGCGCCGAGGACAAACTGCCCAGGAGATAAAGCAGAAAGACGGCCCCAATGGCCGCCGGGCCGAGCGCGTAGGGCGGCAGGCTGAGGCGAAAGCCAAGGTAGTTGTAGATGCCGACGAAGGCCCCCATGATGAGAAAGGAGAGCCAGAACAGCCAGGGTAGGCCGGGGTCGGCGTAGATATTGCGCACGTCGGCAAAGAGCGGCCGCCATTGCAGGGGCTGGGCGACGAAATGGCGGCCCTGCGGTAAGAGGCGCAGGAAACCGGCGGCGGCCAGGAGGCCGAGCAGGCCCAGCGCCGCCAGACCGTGACGCCAGCTCAGATAGTCGCTGACGGCGGCGGCGATGAAGCGCCCGGACATGCCGCCAAGGGCATTGGCCGCGATGTACAGGCCCATCGCCCGGGTCCGCTGGTCGGGCGCGAGTTCCTCGCCGAGATAGGCCATGGCCGCCGCCGGCACGCCGGCGATAGAGACGCCGACGCAGATCCGGCTCAACAGCAGGGTCGGAAAATCCGGCGCGAAGGCCGAGGCGAAGCCGAAAATCGCCGCGCCGAACAGGCAGACGCGCATCAGCGCCACCCGGCCGTAACGGTCGGACAAGAGGCTCCACGGAATCAGCAGAAAGGCCATCGCCGCCGTGCCCGCCGAAACGCTGAGGCTTGCGGTCACCGCCGGGATGGAGAAGGCGTCGCTCAGTTGCGGCAGCAAGGCTTGCGTGCCGTAGAGCAGCGAGAAAGAAATGAAGCCGGCCAAGGCCAGCGCCCAGTTGGCGCGCCGGGCGGCGGCGGAATCCAGCCAGGGGCGGGTTGTCCTTTCGCTGCCGGAAGGCGGCGTTTCAGCGTGCATCGGCGGCGCTTCCGGCGTCCGG
>CAZFHE010000442.1:0-4299 GCA_964518615.1 uncultured Dechloromonas sp.
GGCGCGCCCGGAGCGATTCGAACGCCCGACCCTCTGGTTCGTAGCCAGATACTCTATCCAACTGAGCTACGGGCGCGCTGCCAGAGCGGCGCATTATACGAATAATTCAAAAAAAGGCCAGCGCAAAATTGGGGCTCATCAAATTTTCCCGCCGGACAGCCAGCGCTCAATGGAAATCCCGGCTCCTCGTTTCCAGGCGGCCAAGCCAGGCCGAGAGGTCGACCAGGCGCTTGGCGACCAGGTGCACGACCTGCCCGGATCGCTGCAACTGGCCATAGACGCCCAAGAGCGTCGCGCCGAGCAGCTCGCGGCGCTGTTTGTCGACGAGCCAGGGCTGAACGACGATATTGGCCCAGCCGCTTTCGTCTTCCAGCGTGACAAAGACGATGCCGGTGGCGCTGCCCGGGCGTTGCCGGCCCACGACAATGCCGGCGGCGCGAACCAGCGCCCGGTCGCTGGCGGCGGCGAGATCGGCGGCGCGAAGAAAACGGCGCTCGGCGAGTTGCCGGCGCAGCAGCGTTAGCGGATGGCGGCGCAGGGTGTGGCCGAGGCGCTGGTAATCGGCGAGCAGATTCTCGCCTTCGCCGGGCGCTGGCAAGCTGGCCTGTGATTCAGCCGTTGATTCGGCCAGCGGCAGTCCGGCGAACAGATCGCCCTGCCCTGCCGGGCCGCCGTCGGCGATGGCGCTGGCGGTCCAGGCGGCGGCCCGGCGATGGCCGGCGAGGCTTTTCAGCGCATCCGCCTCGGCCAGCAGGTCGAGATCGCGGCGGCTCAATCCGCTGCGGGCGGCCAGATCGGCGACATCGGCAAACGGAGCGCTCTGGCGGGCGGCGGCGATGCGTTGCCCGGCGGCCTTGGCAAGCCCCTTGATTTCGCGCAGGCCAAGGCGCACCGCGCCAGCGGTTTCGAGCCGGCTGTCCCAATCGCTGGCGGCGGCATCCGGCGGCCATACCGCGACGCCGTGGCGGCGGGCGTCCTGGATCAGCATGGAGGGCGAGTAAAAACCCATGGGCTGGCTGTTCAGCAAGGCGCACAGGAAAACCGCCGGATGATGGCATTTGATCCAGGCCGAGGCATAGACCAATAGCGCAAAGCTGGCGGCATGCGATTCGGGAAAGCCGTATTCGCCAAAGCCCTGGATCTGGGCCACGATGCGCTCGGCAAAAGCCGCCGGCAGGCCGTTTTTCGCCATGCCGGCCACGAGCTTGTCCTGATAGCGCCGCAAATCGCCCTTACGCCGCCAGGCGGCCATCGCCCGGCGCAATTCGTCAGCCTCGCCGGGGGTGAAATCGGCGGCGACGATGGCCAGTTGCATGACCTGCTCCTGAAAAATGGGCACGCCGCAGGTGCGCTCCAGCACCTTGTCGACGGCTGGCGTTATCGGCGCCACCCGCTCCTTGCCCTGGCGGCGCTTCAGATAGGGATGAACCATGTCGCCCTGGATCGGCCCTGGCCTAACCAGCGCCACCTCGATCACCAGATCGTAATAGCAGCGCGGCTTCAAGCGCGGCAGCATGGCCATCTGCGCCCGCGATTCGACCTGAAAGACGCCCATGCTGTCGGCCCGGCACAGCATGTCGTAGGTGGGGGCGTCGCCTGCGGGAATCTCGTGCAATTGCAGCGGCGGATCGACCAGGGCCAGCATGCGGCGCAGCGCCGAGAGCATGCCCAGCGCCAGCACGTCGACCTTCATCAGGCCGAGCGCGTCGAGATCGTCCTTGTCCCACTGAATCACCGTGCGCTCGGGCATGGCCGTGTTCTCGACCGGAACCAGCCGCGCGAGCGGCCCGCGCGACATCACGAAGCCGCCGACATGCTGCGTCAGGTGGCGGGGAAAGCCGCGCAATTGTTCGGCGATCCACAGCCATTTCTCGACGCGCGGCGACGTAGGGTCGAGGCCCTGTTCGGCGAAGCGCTCCGGCAATTGCTCGCGCTTGTCCCACCAGGCGAGCGAGGCGGTCAGCGCGTCGATACGCGCCACATCAAAGCCCAGCGCCCGGCCCGCGTCGCGCAGCGCGCCCCGGGTGCGGTAGGTGATCAGCGCCGCCGCCAGCGCCGTACGCTCGCGGCCATATTTGCCGTAAATGTAGGCGATGACCTCGTCGCGCCGCTCGTGCTCGAAATCGACGTCGATATCCGGCGGCTCGCCGCGCTCCCTGGAAACGAAGCGCTCGAACAGCAGCGCCGAATGCGCCGGATCGACCTCGGTGATGCCGAGCGCGAAACACACCGCCGAATTGGCCGCCGAGCCGCGCCCCTGGCACAGGATGCCCGCGCCGCGGGCAAAGCGGACGATGTCGTAGACGGTCAGGAAATAGGCTTCGTAGCGCAATTCGGCAATCAGCGCCAATTCGTGCTCGATGCGCTCCCGGACGTCGGGCGGCTCGCCTTCGCGGTAACGGCGGCGCAAACCGGCCTCGGTTTCATGGCGCAGCCAGGAAGCCGGCGTGTGGCCATCCGGCGCGATTTCCTCCGGATATTCGTAGCGCAGCTCATCGAGGCTGAAATCGCATCGTCCTGCGACCGCCAGCGTTTCGGCCAGCAGTTCCGGCGGATAGAGGCGCGCAAGGCGCAAGCGCGAGCGCAGATGCCGTTCGCCATTCGGGAACAGGGCGTAACCAGCCTCGAACACCGAGCTTTTCAGGCGCAGCGCGGTCAGCACATCCTGTAACGGCCGCCGCGCCCGGACATGCATATGCACATCGCCCGCGGCGACCAGCGGCAGGCCGCAGGCAGCGCCCAGGGCCTGCAATTCGGCCAGCCGGGCCGCATCGTCCGGTCCGGCGTGCAACTCGACGGCAATCCACAGCCGGCCCGGAAAACGCTCGGCCAGCCAGCGAGCGTCGGCCACCGAGGGCATCTCGCCGGGCGACCACAGCGCCAGACAATCGGGCAGCGCGCCATTGGGCGAAATGGCGTTGAGATCGTGGCGCTGCAAGGTATAGGCCCCCTTCGCCGCCCGCCGCCGGGCCAGGGTGATCAGCGCCGACAGATTGCCGTATCCCTCGCGGTTCCTGGCCAGGAACACCAGTTTCAGGCCATCGGCGCTCGTCATCTCGCTGCCGACCAAGAGCTTGAGGCCGGCCTTTTTCGCCGCCCGGTGGGCGCGGACGATGCCGGCCAGCGAGCATTCGTCGGTCAGCGCCAGCGCGCTGTACCCCTGGGCGGCCGCCTGCTCGACCAGTTCGTCCGGGTGTGACGCGCCGCGCAGGAAGCTGAAATTGGAGAGGCAATGCAGTTCGGCATAGGCGGGAAGGCTCATCGCGCCCTCCCCTTCAGGCAAACAAGCCATGCAGAAACCAGCCCTGCTCGTCGCGGAAAATCCAGGCCCACTGCCCTCGCGGGTTGTGCGCCACAAAATAATCGCGGCGAATATCGCCGATGGCCTCGGATTCGCCGCCATCCCACCAGCCGCTTTCCAGGCGCTCGGCGCGGGTCGCCAGATGCAGCGGACCATGCCAATGCGGGCCGTCGGCCCGCTCGGCGAGCGGCTGCGGGCTCGGCAGCAGCCACAAGGGGCGCGGCCTCTTCAGGGCGGCGAGGCTCTCCGGCCCGGCGGCGGCAATCTCCGGGTCGCCGGCCGCGGTGGCGCATTCCGGGCGATAGTCGGCCTTGAGGCAAAGTCTTTGCACCGCCTGCGGGCCGAGCCGGGCGCGCAGGCGTTCGAGACAGGCTGGCGCGCCCTCGCCGGCCATGGCTTCGGCGAATAATTGGCCGCTATCGCCGGGCCGGGCCAGCACCTCGTCGGCTTCGAGACGCAGCGCTTCGACCGGGGCCGCCAATGTCAGCCGGCCCAGATGCTCGCGCAGCAGGCGCAGCAGACGCGCCTCATCGGCGCTGGCTTCGCCGAGACGCAGCGGCAAGGCGCTGGCAGTCCCGTCGTCGTGATGCAAGTACAGCGTAGAAGCGCGCACCAGCGCCTGGCAGCCATGTAGCCAGCCGGCCAGGACCGCCAACAGGCGCTGCCCGGCAAAGGCCAGACCCTCGGCGTGTTCGACGCGCGAGGGCAATTCGAGCGTTGCGGCAAAGCGCTCGGGAAAAACGAAATAGCGGCGCGGATCGGGCATTTCGCCACGGGCGCGCAGCAACTCGTCCACCGGCGCTTCGCCGATGCGCCGGCGCAGGCCGCTCGTCGGCAAGGCCGCCAGATCGCCGAGACAGCGCATGCCGAAGGATTCCAGGCGGGCGACGACAGCCGCCGGCCAGCCGGGGATGGTGCAAGGCAAGGCCGCCAGGGCGGAGGGCAAGGGGTCGGCGCTCATCACCAGGCGCGCCGCGCCGGAACGGGCCAGCCACAAG
>CAZFHE010000443.1:0-2905 GCA_964518615.1 uncultured Dechloromonas sp.
CCTTCGGCGCTGGACAACCGGCCCCTGCAATTCGCCGAATTCGAGGCCCATATGCGGCAGACGGTGTTCGTTTCGGCCACGCCCGCCGATTACGAGGCCGCGCATGCGGGCCAGGTGGTCGAGCAGGTGGTGCGCCCGACCGGCCTGATCGACCCCGAGGTGAGGGTGCGCCCGGCCAGCACCCAGGTGGATGAGCTGCTCGGCGAAATTCACAAACGGGTCGCGGCCAGCGAACGGGTGCTGGTGACCACGCTGACCAAGCGCATGGCCGAGGATTTGACCGATTTCCTCACCGACAATGGCGTCAAGGTCCGCTATCTGCATTCGGACATCGACACCGTCGAGCGGGTCGAGATTATCCGCGATCTGCGCCTGGGCGAGTTCGACGTGCTGGTCGGCATCAATCTCTTGCGAGAAGGCCTCGATATTCCCGAGGTGTCGCTGGTCGCCATTCTCGATGCCGACAAGGAGGGCTTCCTGCGTTCCGAGCGCTCGCTGATCCAGACCATCGGCCGGGCCGCGCGGCATATCCATGGCACAGCCATCCTCTATGCTGATAGAATCACAGAATCCATGCATCGGGCGATGGCCGAGACAGAGCGGCGGCGCGAGAAGCAGATCGACTTCAACCGGCGGCATGGCATTACGCCGCGAGGCGTCTCGAAAAAGATCAAGGACATCATTGATGGCATATATGATGCGGAATCGGCGCAGACCGAACTGAAGGCGGCAGAGCAGCGCGCGGCCTTCGAGGCAATGGATGAGAAGACCGTGGCCAGGGAAATCAAGCGGCTCGAAAAAGACATGCTGGAGTGCGCGAGAAACCTGGAATTTGAAAAGGCAGCGGCTGCCCGGGATGAACTGTTCCGGCTCAGGGAACAGGTTTTCGGCGCGGCGCGGCATGACCCGAAGGAAGAGGAGACGAGATGACTTATCGCGTGCTGATGGTCTGCATGGGCAACATTTGCCGTTCGCCCACAGCCGAAGGCGTGCTGCGCGCATTCATCCAGAAAAACCAACTCGGCGGCAAGGTCGAGGTCGATTCCGCCGGCACCCACGGCTACCATGTTGGCGAAGCGCCAGATGCGCGCACCCAGCGGGCGGCAATGGTGCGCGGCTACGATCTGTCGCAGCTGCGGGCGCGCAAGGTGGCCTGCCAGGATCTCGATTATTTCGACCTGATCCTGGCCATGGACCGGACCAATCTCGACAACTTGCAGCGCATGGCGACCCCCGAGCAATTGCCGCGCATCAAGCTGTTCATGGAATACGCCCGGAATTTCGAGGACGACGAAGTGCCCGATCCCTACTACGGCCTGGGCCACGGCTTCGACATCGTCCTCGACATGGTCGAGGACGCGGCCCAGGGGCTGATCGAGGAAATCAAGCAACAGCGGGGCTGAGCGCCGCTGAAAGTAAAAGAGGGCGCCGGAAGGCGCCCTCTTTTTATTGCAGAAACCCGCTTACTTGTGGGTTTCGACCATCATCAGCGGTTCACCGCCACTCTGGCCGATATCGGCTTTCGGCTTGCGCGGACGGCCGAGGCGGACCGGCGGTTCCGGCTGGACGATGGCGGCGGCCGTGGTTTGCACCACGACCAGACCGCTGTCGGCCAGCGCCTGTTCCAGATCCGCCGCGACGACGGCAATCGGCGCGGCGGCGGCGACCGGCACCGGCGCGCTGGCCGGGGTTTCTTCGAGCGCGGCTTCGCTGGCCGGCAGGGCGGCGGCGGTTGCGGCGTCGATGACGGCCTCTACGTCGGCGCTCTCGACGGCCGGGGCTGCCGGTGGTGCAGCGATGGCCGGGGCCGGTTCGGCGGCAGGGGGCGCTTGAACGGGCGCGGCCGCTGGTTCCGGTTGAGCGGCTCCGACTTCCGCCGGGGCGATGGGCTCAGCCGGTTGCGCCTGGACGATGGGCTGTTCCTTGGCGACCGGCAGCGGCTGTTGAGCGACGGCTTCCACCGGCGCGGCGGTGCTGGCTTCGGGCTGGGGCGTGGGCGCTTCCAGCGCGTTGGCCGATTCCTCGACGGCGGGCGTTGCGGCCAGGGCTTCGCCTTCCTGGCGTCGGCCTTCGCCGCGACCGCGACCGCCGCGCCGGCCGCGCCGGCGGGTCGTTCCTTCCTCGCCATTGGCCGCATCCGGCATGTCGGCGGGGGGCAGGGCGGTCAGGCTGGCGGTTTCGGCCGGCAGGCGGGGCTCGATGACTTCTTGCGCCGGGCGCTGTTCGGTCCGCTCGGTTTTTTCGCGCCGCTCGCCGCGAGGACGGCGCTCCTTGCGCTCGCCGGCGGCCGGGGCGGCGGCCTCGTCGCGCGAGGGACGCTCGGTCTGACGTTCCGCTTGGCGTTCGTTTCGGGCGCTGCGTTCCTCGTCGCGGCGATTGCCGTTACGTGCGCCGCGCCGAGCGTCGCCCCGGTTGTCACGGCTTTCGCCGCGCTCGCGGCGGTTGTCGTTGCGGCCCTGGCGCGGCTTGCGCGAGGGTTCCGGCGCGGCGCTCGCGGCGGGCTCGTCCGATTTGGGGCTGCCGCTGAACCAGGAGATGATCTTGGCGAAGAGGCCAGTCCCCTCTTGTGGCGCCGGGGCGCTGGCGGGTTTTTCATTGGCCATCGGCGCGGGCTGTTCCGGCGCGATGCCCTTGACCACGGCTTCCTGGCGGGGCTTGGCGGATTCTTGCAGATTGGCGAGCTTGATCGCTTCCTCGTTCGGGGCGTCGACCATCCGGTAGGAGGGTTCGCGGGATTCCTCGTTGTTCAGATCCTCGTGGCGCAGGCGGGTGATCTTGTGGGCCGGCGTTTCGAGGTGGATGCTGGGGATCAAGAGGATGGTGACCTTGTGGCGCAATTCGATGGCCTGGATGTCCAGACGCTTTTCGTTGAGCAGGCAGGTGGCGACATCGACCGGCATTTGCA
>CAZFHE010000444.1:0-2071 GCA_964518615.1 uncultured Dechloromonas sp.
CATCAGCGGCGCGGGCGACCGGCGCGACGACGACATCCGCCAGCAGACGGCCATCCTAGGCGCGGCCTTCGACGAGGTGATCCTCTACCAGGACGCCTGCCAGCGCGGCCGCGCCGACGGCGAGGGGATCGCCCTATTGCGCGAGGGCCTGTCCAACAGCCAGCGGGTCCAGCATATTGATGCCATCGCCGGCGAATTCGCCGCCATCGACACGGCCTTGCAGCGCCTCAAACACGGCGAGCTGTGCCTGATCCTGATCGACCAGGTAGACGAAGCGCTCGCCCACATCGCCCGGCGCATCGGGGAAGCGGAAGCGCTGGCGTCTTGCGCTTCATTTCAGAATTGATTGGATGCCGCCCCTTTTCGAATCAGCCGGCTTCAATGGGGGCGGCCGGATCGGGAGCCGCCTTCGGGATCAGGCCAACGCCAAACCCATGATCTCTGGCCTCAATTTACCGGTGGCCACTGACGGGCGGTATGCACCAAGGCCAGCACCCACACCGTGTCCCCGTCGATCTCATACACAAGGCGATAGCTTTCATGCGGTACGAGCTCCCGGGTGCCTGGAATCTTGCCTGTTTTTCCCATCTTCGGATGCACGGCCAGCCTGGCGGCCGCTTCGCTGAATCGCTCATCCATGCGAACGGCCGCGCCGGGGTTGTCCGCCGCGATGTAATCCCAAATGTCGGCGCGGTCCTGTTCCGCTTCGGGCGTCCAGATGACGAGCACGCCTAAGCTGCCCCTATCTGCTCACGTTTGGCAAGGAAGGCGGCTTCAACTTCATCATTCGAGCGGCCACGGCCCGCGCGCATCGAGACGCGGCTGGCTTCGACCTTGCTCCGCAAGTATTCGTCATACCCCCGGGACTGGCGGCGCTGCTCGATGTAGGCGCGCATCAGCTCGCGCACGATCTGGGATGCGGGCCTATCCTCACCGGCCGCTTCGGCCATGAAATCGGCTCGCAGCTCGGGCTCCAGCTTCATTGTAAAAACGGCTTCCTTGGACATGGCGCGCTCCTGAATTTTTGTACTTACGCAGTATATAGGCTGTTAGTACGCAGTGCGCGCCGGCCACGCTCGTTCTTAGCGGATCACCCCGCCCCCCAAACAGACCCGGCTCTCAAAGAGCGCCACCGACTGACCCGGAGTGAGCGCCCACTGCGGTTCGGCGAAGCGGATTTCGCAGCTATCGCCGTCGATGCGCTCGATTTCGCAGGGCTGGTCGGCGGTGCGGTAGCGGGGCTTGGCGGTGTAGACCCAGTGCGTGTGCGGCGCGCGTCCGGCGATCCAGGATAGCTGTTCGGCGACCAGCGCGCTTTTTTGCAGGGCCGGATGATCGTGCCCCTGAACGACGTAGAGCGCGTTGTTTTCCATGTCCTTGCCGGCGACGAACCAAGCCTCGTGCTCGCCGCCGCCCGGCCGCCCTTTTTCCTTGAGGCCGCCGATGTGTAAACCCTTGCGCTGCCCGAGGGTGTGGTACATCAGGCCGTCGTGCGTCCCCAACACCTTGCCGTCGTCGAGACGGCGAATTTCGCCCGGCCGGGGCGGCAGATAGCGGGCCAAAAAGTCCTTGAACGGGCGCTCGCCGATGAAGCAGATGCCGGTCGAATCCTTTTTGGCGGCGACATGCAGCCCCTCGGCCTCGGCGATTTTTCGCACCTCGCGCTTATAGAGATCGGCCAGCGGAAAGAGGGTCTTGGAGAGTTGCGCCTGATTCAGGCGATAGAGGAAATAACTCTGATCCTTGGTGCCGTCCTCGGCCTTGAGCAACTGGTACTCGCCATCGAATTCGCGCACGCCGGCATAGTGGCCGGTGGCGATGCGCTCGGCGCCAAGCGCTATGGCATGGTCGAGAAAGGCCTTGAACTTGATTTCGGAATTGCACAACACGTCGGGATTCGGCGTGCGGCCAGCCTGGTATTCGGCGAGGAATTGGGCAAAGACCCGCTCGCGGTACTCGGCGGCAAAATTGACCACCTCGACGTCGATGCCGATGGTATCGGCAATGCTCATCACGTCAATCAGATCCTGGCGCGACGAGCAGTATTCCTCGGTGTCGTCGTCCTCCCAGT
>CAZFHE010000445.1:0-4250 GCA_964518615.1 uncultured Dechloromonas sp.
GACCATCCGCATCGGCTTGCATGCCGGGCTGGTTACCGAGGATGGCAACAAGCTCTCCGGCGAGGTCGTCACCAATGCGGCGCGCATTGCCGGCATGGCTCACCGCGACCAGATTCTGTGCAGTTCGACGTTGGCCGACGAACTGCCGGAAGGCAGTGCGATCAGATCTCGACTCATGCCTGTTCCAAGGGATGATGACTCATTTATGGAGGCCGCTGCTACTAGCATCGTCAGCGCCAGATTGATGCTGGAGCCGAACGGTTCCGGGCATGGGGAAAACTTGGCGCTATTCAGCATCCACTGGACAACGCACGAGATGGGCGGCTACTCGCCTTCGATCTTCGGCCCCTCAAGCTCGCCGCCGCTCGCCGAGCGCTTGTGCCTGCGTTACCACGGCAAGGCTTACCTGGTCGATAGCAAGTCGCCGATACTGACGCTAGGGCGCGATTACGACAACGAGCTGATTATCGACAACCGCAAGGCCTCGCGCCAGCATGCGCGGATCGAAAGGCGGCAGGGCGGCTATTTCCTCGTCGATACCAGCACCAACGGCTGTTACGTCAGCATCAAGGGACGCAAGGAGGCGCTGGTCCGACACCAGGAATTCCTGCTCGAAGGCACGGGACGAATCTGCTTCGGCGGTTCCGGCAGCTCGGCCAATACCGACGGCGCCGATTTCGAGCATCTGTAAGCTGCGGCGCGTCGTCGGCAGCTAGGGATCAGGCAAAGGCTAGGCGGGCGGCTTCAGGCTTCGTCGTCCAGCATCATCATCCGCTGCTGGCGGGCCATGAAATCCTGCATGCTGTCGATGCCCCGAAATTGCAGGATGGTATTTCGCACTGCCGCTTCCAGGAGAACCGCCAGATTGCGGCCGGCGGCCACGGGAATGACCACCTTGCGGATCGGCACGCCCAGCACTTCCTGGGTCTGGGCATCGAGCGGCAGGCGCGGCGCGTCATGGCTCGGCATGCCGCGCTGTAGATGAACGATCAGCTTGAGGCGCATCTTTCGCCGCGAGGCCGTCTCGCCGAAGATGGTGCGGATATTGAGCAGCCCCAAGCCGCGCACTTCAAGAAAATCTCGCAGCATGCCGGGGCAGCGGCCGTCGATGGTGGCCGGCGCGATGCGGGCCATTTCGACGACATCGTCGGCGACCAGACCGTGACCGCGGGAAATGAGTTCGAGTGCGAGCTCGGACTTGCCGACGCCGGAATCGCCGGTGATCAGGACGCCCATGCCGAACACGTCGATGAACACGCCATGCAGGCTGACGGTGTCGGCCAGCCGGGCCGACAGATAGGCGCGCAACAGGTCGATGACCGCCGAGCAGGGCTTGGGCGACAGGATCAGCGGCGTTTCCGAGCGGGTGCAGGCCTCCAGCACCAGCGGCGGGGGCGAAAGCCCGTCGGCGACGATCACTGCGGGCGGCTGTGCCGCCAGCAAGTCCTGGAACATCTGGCCGAAGCGGCGCTCGCCGATGCGTTCGGCCCATTCCTGCTCCGCCTGGCCGAGCACTTGCAGGCGCTCCGGATGGATGATGTTGACGTGGCCGACCAGGTCGGCGCCATAGTTGTTGGAGAGCTTGATCTCGATGCGGCGGTCGGTCTCCTGGCCGACCCTCCAGCTCAACATCAGCTTGTCGCGATTGTCCTCGTAGAGCTGGGCGAGGTGGATATGGCGCACGGCCGTTGATCAGTCTTGGAAAAGCGCCAATACCGTTGCCGCATCGGGCGCGTTTTGCAGCGCTTCGCGAAAGTCGCGCTCGGCAAAGCGCTGCGCGAGTTCGGACAGGATTTGCAAATGCTCTTCGGTCGCCTGCTCGGGGACCAGCAGGACAAAGAGCAAATTGACGGCGCGGCCGTCCGGCGAATCGAAAGGCACGGGGCTTGCGAGACGGATGAAGCCGCCGGCGGCTTCCTTGAGTCCCTTGATACGGCCGTGGGGAATGGCGATGCCTTGGCCAAGGCCGGTGGAGCCCAGCTTTTCGCGGGCGAAGAGGCTATCGAAAATAACCGAGCGGGCAAGGCCAAGGTGGGCTTCAAACAGTTGGCCGGCTTGCTCGAATACCCGTTTCTTGCTGCTCGCCTCGAGATCGAGAAGTATCCGATCGGGCGTCAGAATCTTGCTGAGTGGGTTCATGGCAGGTCAGAGAATAGAAAGGCCACGGCACGCATGCCGCGGCCGATCAGGCTGCCGTTATTCGACGGCGTGGAGGTCGGCCTTGCCGCCCCGGTGGTGGTCCTGCATTTTTTGCTTGTGCTTCAAAACCTGGCGATCCAGTTTGTCAAACATGGCATCAATGGCGGCGTAGAGGTCGTCACCGGATTCCTCGACATGGATGTCCTTGCCAGGGACATGCACGGTGACTTCGGCTTTCTGCTTTAACTTCTCGACGGACAGAACGACGTTGACACCGGTAACCTTGTCAAAATGGCGCAATACGGGTTCCAGCTTGTTTTCCACGTATTCGCCCAATGCCGATGTCACTTCGATATGGTGGCCAGCGATCTGCAGATTCATATTTTCTCCTATCTCTACAGGGTCTTGCGTAAATTGACCGGCGGGATATTGAGCGACTCGCGGTATTTGGCTACCGTGCGCCGGGCAACAACGATTCCCTGCTGGCCTAGTATTTCGGATAATTGGCTATCCGACAAGGGCTTCTTGCCATCCTCGGCGCCGACCAATTGCTTGATCAGCGCGCGGATGGCGGTGGCGGAACAGGCTCCGCCGGTATCGGTAGCGACATGGCTGCCGAAGAAGTATTTCAGTTCGAAAATGCCGCGTGGCGTGGCCATGAATTTCTGGCTGGTGACGCGCGACACGGTCGATTCGTGCAAGCCGAGGGTGTCGGCGATTTCGCGCAGGATCAAGGGCCGCATGGCGACTTCGCCATGCTCGAAGAACTGGCGCTGGCGATCGACGATGGCTTGCGTCACGCGGTGGATGGTGTCGAAACGCTGCTGGATATTCTTGATCAGCCAGCGCGCCTCTTGCAACTGGCCGGCGAGGTTGCCATTGCCGCGCCGCTGCCGGGTCAGGATTTCGGCGTAGAGCCGATTGACCTTGAGGCGCGGGTAGGCGTCGGGATTGATGTAGGCGGTCCACTTGCCCTTCAGTTTCTTGACGATGACGTCTGGCGTGATGTAGCGCGCATCGACCTGGGCGAAGCCGGCGCCCGGCCGTGGATTGAGGTGGGTGATCAAGGTGTGGGCCGCCTTCAGCTCCGCGTCGTCGCAGCCGGTCTGGCGGCGAATCTTGGCGAAATCGCGGGCTGCCAGCAGATCCAGGTGCTGGTCGACAATGACCAGGGCCAGGGCGGATACCTTGTCTTGAGGGCCGGCCTTGAGCTGGAGGCTCAGGCATTCGCTCAGATTGCGCGCGCCGATGCCGGTCGGCTCGAAATTCTGGATGTGGCGCAGCGCGATTTCCAGCTCGTCGAGCTCGATTTCGTATTCTGGCGGCAGGGTTTCCAGGAGTTCCGGCAAGGGGTTGGACAAATAGCCGTCGTCGTCGAGCGCCTCGATCAGAAAGCGGACCAGCGTCCGGTCGCGCCCGGAAAGCTGGGTCATGCCCAGTTGCCAGCCCAGATGGTCGCGCAGGCTGACGCTGCCGGCATGGATGTCCTGGGGATCGCTGTCATCGTCTTCGTCGCGGCCGGCGCCGGTGAAGGTGCCGGCATCCGAACTCCAGCGGTCGTCATCGACGTCGGAGGGCGACAGCGGCAGCTCCGGCTCGCGCTCGGCGTGGATGTCCCGGTCATCGCCGCTCCCGCCATTGCGCGCATCGTCGGCGCGCGACGGCGAATCGAATTGCTGCGCGGCGCTGAAACTTTCCTTTCCGAATTCCTCGTCGCGCTCCAGCATCGGATTTTCCAGCAGATAGCGCTCGATTTCCTGATGCATTTCGATGGTCGACAATTGCAACAGCTTGATCGACTGCTGCAACTGTGGCGTCAGCGCAAGGTGCTGGGAAAGTTTGAGTTGGAGTGCCGGCTTCATGGAATGCGGGTCAGGCGCTGTCGGTCAGAGTCTGAAATGCTCGCCCAAATAGACCTTGCGCACGCTTTCATTATCGACGATTTCCTCAGGCCGTCCAGCGGCCAGCACATGGCCCTCGTTGATGATGTAGGCGTGGTCGCAGATGCCGAGCGTCTCGCGCACATTGTGATCGGTGATCAGGACGCCGATGCCGCGCTCCTTGAGGAAGCGGATGATTTTCTGGATTTCCAGCACGGCGATCGGATCGAC